>CAZRDI010000036.1:0-11997 GCA_964598825.1 uncultured Dehalococcoidales bacterium | reverse complement strand
GATACCGGTGATTATTAGCTAAGGTATTGACACTGACCATAGCAATCATAGTCTTTTAACAGTCTCTTAAGCACTATAAAAACGTTCCTTTTTTGTCTCACAGTTCCATGCTTGTTTGTTGTAATTTTACCTATGTGGTGCTAGAGTTGAGAAGAGGGAGGTGTTTAAGTATCTGTCTTGAGCCAAGCGTTGTTGCGCTACCTCGTTCTTATCCCGATTACTAAGAGCTTGTACAGAGGTTATTCAGTAAATAAAATTACGCGCGTTCTTAAACATGGTATTGGAGGAGAATGCCAGAGGACAAGCAGCAAAATATTAGAATCTGGGATGCAAATCCAGGTTATGATTACATTGCAGAGATTGATCTGCCCGAGATGCATTCATGGTTCCTTGACAAGGCACACAGCATACCTCCATTGACACCCCTGTGTGCGTGGCAATGGGCGAGGTACTGTGGTCATGGACTGAAGGTCGCCTGTGCTGAACTGAGTATTCCAGCTTGTAAAGGCTGGGAACTCCGTACTTTGAATGGTGGTATCTACTGTGCTTTTCACATAGTGAGGGATGAGGGGGAGGTTGCGGAACGTGAGGTTGAATTCCACCGTGCAATGCGTCCCTGGCTTGATGACTTTGATGGTCTTTGGGCTGGTTACAAGCAAGAGCTCCTGGGTATTTACAGCAAGCTTAAGGAGCTTGATGTTGACAATGCCACCAATCTGGAACTATACCACCACAATTATGATTTGATGCAGGCTTATATGAGGATGTGGGAAATCCACTTCCTGGGAATGTACTCCTCATTTAATGCCTGGTCACTGTTCGAGGCAATAACCAAGGAGCGCTTCGGCCTGAAGGATCAGGACCCTGATTTTCAGGATATGATGCGAGGCTTTGACAACAAGATATATCAGATGGACAAGAAGATGTGGGAATTTGGGCAGATCGCCATCGAAATGAACCTGGAAGATGTCTTTAAGGAAAACGAGCCCCAGTCCATCATTAGCAGGCTCCAGCAGTCAGAGAAAGGTAAAGACTGGTTTAAGAAGTTTATGGACTACATGGAAACTGACGACGTCGGGGGCTGGCGGATGAGGCGTTTCAACGATTTCACCGAACCGTACTGGCTGGAAGACCCGACTACACCCATATCGCTGGTGAAAGATAATATAATGAGGGGTGCCAGTTACAGCTTAGAAGCTACCAGAGTAAAGATGGCTAATAAGAGAGAGGCAGCTATAGCCACCTTTCTCAAACGTGTACCGCCGGGGGAGAGGAAGCTTCTTGAAAATATGTTAAGGTTGGCGGGTAAGGTAGGCTCATATAACGAGGAGCATGACCTGTACTGTGAACTGGTTATGCAAGCTCTTATGCGCCGCGGCTATCTGGCAATAGGGAGAAGACTTGCCCAGAAAGGGGCGATTGATATTCCCGAAGACATTTTCATGTTGAACCCGGAGGAAATTGACCGGGTGATGATGATTCCCGAGGCGCATGATATGCGGTGGATAACAAGAAGGCGAAGGGCTGCCTGGGAAGAGTGGCATAGAAATCCAAATCCTCCTTTATTATTAACCGACCGCGCCAGTATGGATGAAGCCATAAGAATGGACCTTTTACCTTCTGGGGATGCCGTTGCTATAAAGGCAGTAGTTGGTGAAATGCCTCGATCAAAGCCAGAGCTAAAAGCAGATTTGTGGGGTATATGCGGGTGCTCTGGAGAGGTTGAGGGAACTGCCCGTGTGGTGTTTATATATGAGGACCTGAAGAAGGTGAAACCGAAAGATATCTTGGTCTGCCCAAGTGCCGACCCGGCCTGGACACCAGTCTTTGGCATAGTAGGAGGCGTAATTACCGATACTGGTGGAACACTGTGCCATGCTGCCATTATCGGTCGGGAACATGGTTTACCCACCATTGTGAATACACAAGATGGCACATCACTAATTAAATCAGGGCAGCGAGTGAGAATGGACGCTGGTAACGGGGCTATCTATATACTGGAATAAAGTGGAATATACTCCTATTGAAAGGTACTCTGGCAGTACTTTTCAATAATACTGGTGAGTCAATCGCGACGGTTTATGAAAGTGTAGACGGTAAACGTCTAAGGATGGTCCGTAAATTTTTCTCTGAGCAATGGGATAAATCTCTCAACTAACGGGTGCATGGGAACGTCTGCACGGAGAAGAGCATCCACCCCCACCAGTATATCATTATCCAGTGGCAGTACTTTAAGCCTTCCCTCAGAAACTTCCCTTTCTACAACCTTTGTGTGGTATAATCCCATGCCCTTTCCACTCTCAACGAGATTGATGCCCCATTCCAGGCTATTTACCTCCGCTACTACGAGAGGAGGCACTTTAAGTCCCCCAACTTCAAACTTCTTCAGAATAATTTGACGTGTAGCTGATGTCTCTGGTCCCGCGACCAAAGGGTAGCCAGAGAGGTCTCCCAGCTCTACCCGGACTTTTTTAGAAATGGGGCTGGACGGTGAAGCAACGAGGAGCAGTTTTTCCCGTGCTGAGATTACAATAGTTCTCAGTTTAGGGTTTCCGTAGTCCATACTGACGACAACACCAAGGTCAACTTGCGAGTTTAGAACATCTTCAACGACCTCGAAGGAAGATGCATTCCTGACTATCAGTTTCACGTGTGGATAGAGCTCTTCAAATGTGGCAGCTGCTGAAGCGACCATATGACTGAAAGTGGCGGCCATGCCGACGTGAAGACTGGTTTCCCTGAGGTCCTCCAGAAACTTTTCGGCATCGGCTATCTGGTGGTAAATTTCTTTGGCGTATCGGAGGAGACCAGTACCGGTTTGCGTGAGGGATACTTTTTGCCGCTTCACATCAAGGAGTTTGAAGCCGACGCTCTTCTCCAGAGACTTGATGTGGTAAGTTACGGTTGGTTGAGTCAGACACAGCTTATCTGCAGCGGAGGTTATGCTACCTTCACTGGCAACGAAGTAAAAGACGATGAAACTGCGAAGGTCGACCTTTGGGGGAATCATTGCGACTCACCTGCCGAAGTTAGCGTTGAAACCTCACCCTTGCGTTTGTTAAAGGGTACCCGTATTTTCTAGCTGGGGACAGAACAATTATAGTTAGCCACACACATACCCTATCTATAATATCATAGAAAAATTTGAGTTGCAATATGCCCTTTGCCATGTTAATTTGCAGTAGAGGCAGTGCGTAGATGTCTGCCTTGGTGTAGTTGTGGTTTTGCCACTTTGATCTTGATACGAGTAATTCTAACTTCAAGTGAGAAGGCTTCTTAGTTCGCGTAGAGGAGGTATGAAATGAGATGAGATTTTTTAGAGTAATCGTTTACTTCAAAGGAGGTGACAAATGAGAAAGAAATTGTTAATTCTTGGGGTTAGCTGTTCGCTGGTGTTGGTGATGGCAGCATCGCTTTTTGTCGTGGGCTGCGGCGGGGCAGAAGAGGAAAAGGAAACAATCGTTATCGGCGCGGCAAGACCTCTCTCTGGCCCACTCGCTGTCTATGAAGAGATGGCGTTCGGACCAATCTACAAGATGTGGGTTGACGAGGTCAATGCCAAGGGCGGGCTGTATATTGAGGAGTACGGCAAGAGGCTGCCTATAGAGCTCAAGATATATGACGATACCAGCGATATGGGCACTATGACGAGGATGCTGGAAAAATTAATCTTAGAGGATGAGGTTGACTTTATCCTGCCTCCTGCCAGCACTGCCTTCCTCTTCGCTGCTGCCCCAATAGCCAATAAATACGGCTATATACTACTTGGAGCCGAGGGCGGCGGGACCACTCTCACGCCATTGCTGCCCAGTCTACCCTACTACTTTGGTGTCCTGAATTACTCCGACCACTACCAGATGCCGGTCCTGGCTGAAATTCTGGAGGACGCCGGTATAGAAACAGTGGCGATAATGTTCCTTGAAGACCTCCACGGCGTGGAGTACAACGGTGTAGCCGGTATCGATCTGAACAACAAGGGTATCGATATAGTTATGACCAAGAGTGTCCCAATCGGTGTTAAGGATGTAGCTTCCATAATTAACGAGGCCAAGGCGCTTGGCGCTGAAGCCTTCCTCTCTTTCTGCTACCCCGACGAGAACTTCCTGGCTATTGGTACGGCGATGGCTCTTGGATATAACCCGGATGTCTTCCTGACCGGCCCCGGAGCTAATTTTGCCTTCTTCCCGGGTGTATTCGGTCCGGCGGCGGAAGGAGTAATGGGTTACGGTGCCTGGAACACCAAGAGCTCGGCAGCGTCCGAGGACTTCTACGAAAAATTCACGGCCCTCTATGACCCGGGCTTACTCGACTGGTGGGGACACAATCTTTATTACGGTGGACTGCAGTTCTTTGAGCAGGCTATCGAGGAGGCCGGAACCCTTGACCAGGCAGTAATCAGGGAGGTTATGGCAACATCAACCTTCAATACAATCCTTGGGCCCACCTGGTTTGATATGACCGGTGACGGTAGCGGGGGCGGACTTCTGGCGGAAGAGTGTTATACCGGGCAGGTCGGTCAGTGGCAGAACGGCGTATTTGAAGTCGTTGACCCCGGGGCGAATCGTACCGCAACGCCTGTTATCCCCAAGCCGGAATGGCCGGCACCAGCCGAATAAGAATAGGCATAAGAGCATAGCAGCATTATATAGTGAGCAGGCTGCCTAAATGGTGCATATAGCAGCTTTAAAGGGTGGCTATTTTCACCAAAAGGTTTATACTGCCTCTCATAGGCAGCCTGCCACATCTTTATTGCCGAAACCAGGAAGCTATTTATACGTATGGTCACATTTTTAAATGTATTCATTGGCGGGTTAATGCTGGGTGGTATATATGCCCTGATTGCCGTGGGGCTGAGCCTGCAGTACGGTGTTGCCCGGGTGCTGAACATCTCTCATGGCGAGTTTATCATGGTCGGGGCTTTTCTCACCTGGGCGATGTATACTTTTTGGCACCTCAACCCACTGGTTTCTCTGGCTATTGTCGGCCCGGCTGTATTTGTTATAGGTTTCATTCTGCACAGGACCCTGTTCACCCGTTTGAAGTCTTCGTCAGCATCGCCGGCTGCCTATGAGGGCAGTTCCCTCTTAGCCACTTTCGGACTGATGTTCATCGTTCAGAATCTAGCCATAATTATCTGGGGTGCTGATATAGAGGCGTACTCCTTTTTAAATACTGGCGTGACTATCCTGGGAGCCAGATTTGCCGCCAATCGCCTGGTAACCCTTTTGTTTGCCATCGGAATCTGCCTGGTGTTTTACATATTTCTAGCCCGTACCCGCCTGGGGAAAGCGATTCGGGCGGCGGCTCAGGACCCGGAGACTGCCGGACTTATGGGGGTAAACATCAAATGGGTGCTGGCCCTGTGCTTTGGTCTCGGTGCCTTGATGGCCAGTCTGGCCGGCTCACTATTAAGTATGTGTTACCCCATTCGGGCTACAATGGGGCTGGAATATACCGTTATTGCTATCATAGTAGTCGTCCTCGGCGGGATGGGCAGTATCGTCGGCAGTTTTATCGGCGGCCTCATACTGGGACTGGTCGGCAGTATAGTACTCTATATTGACCCGAGCTTATCACTGGTTGCTTACTATGTCATTTTCATACTTCTGCTTCTAATAAGGCCAACGGGTATTTTAGGTAAATAGTATAATGAACAGTATTGTCAGGATTATATCTAAAAGGTCCTTTCAACTGGGATTACTCGCTGTAATCCTGGTACTGCTGGCGACTGTGCCGTTTCATTCTCCGGGTTATAGTGTTGTACTGCTCAGCAGTATCTTTATGTATGTCGTCATTACGGTAAGCTGGGTGATTTTCTCGGGACCTACCGGTTACATGTCACTGGCATCGGCTGCCTTCTTCGGGGTTGGCATTTACACCTCGGCTTTGCTGGGCGATACATTACCGATAGCGGTTGTTATCTGCATAGGCGCCCTGGTCAGTTTCTGTGTGGCTCTTCTGGTGGGCGCTCTGACTCTTAGACTCAGGGGTATATACTTCGCTATCTTTACCTTCGGCCTTGTTGAGCTCATCAAGCACCTTACCCTCTGGTGGGAGATTAATATGGAGCACACGCGGGGTAGGCTCGTCGTCTATGTAGAAAACGACACTATCTTCTGGGTCATGCTGGTCATTCTTGTCGCAACATTGCTTACCGCTTACTTCATCAGGCGCTCCAAGTGGGGATTGGCTTTGCAGAGCATCGGTGAGAATGAAGAAGCTGCATCCCACATGGGTATAAATGTAACTATGGTGAAGGTTATCATTTTCGCCTTCAGCGCCTTATTCGTAGGGGCATCCGGGGCGATAATGGCGACGAGGTGGACATATATTGACCCGGGCATCGCCTTCAATCCGCTCTTTTCCTTTATGCCCGTCCTGATGGCTATCTTCGGCGGTATGGGGCATCTCCTGGGTCCGGTGATAGGCGCAGCCGCTTTTGCTTACCTTGAGGAATTCTTAATAACCGAGTTTTCCGAGTTATACATGCTTATCTTCGGTGTAATACTTATTGGGGCTATAATATATATGCCCAACGGGATTGTCGGCTTGATACAGAAGCTGTGGACAAGAGGTATCAGGAGGAAGAATGCGGATACTTGAGGGTGAAGGCGTCAGCAAACATTTCGGCGGGTTAGCCGCAGTATCGAATGTCGATTTCCATATCGAGCAGGGTGAAATCGTAGGTCTTATTGGCCCTAACGGTGCCGGTAAAACAACCCTGTTTAATCTGATATCGGCAGCCCTTACTACCAAACAGGGAGTAATAAAATATAAAGGTGAAAAGATTACCGGCTTAAAGCCGCATCAAATCTGCAGGATGGGGCTGGCCAGGACCTTTCAGTCGGTTAAAATTTTCGGTAATATGCCTGCCCTTACCAATGTATATGTGGGCTCTTTATTCGGAACCACAACCGCTGTGCCCCCGGCAGATGCCTTAAAGGAAGCTGGGAAACTACTGGAGTTTGTCGGGTTGTCGGCAACAGCGACTCCTGCCAGGGATCTGACCCTGGGGAATCAGAAGCGGGTCGAGGTGGCCAGGGCGTTAGCCACCAGGCCGGAGCTACTGCTGCTGGATGAGCTGATGGCGGGACTGAATCCCACCGAAGTAGCCCAGGCTATGGAGCTGGTAACCAGAATCCGGGATGAAGGGGTTACCGTTTTTATGATAGAGCACGTAATGAAAGCAATTATGGGCGTGTGTGACCGGATTATGGTGCTTCATCACGGCGAGAAGATTGCCGAAGGGACACCTCAGGAGATTGCCAACAACAGAACGGTTGTTGAGGTGTATCTGGGAGAATAGGCTTATGCTTGAAATTAACCACATAGACACTTTTTATGGCAAGGCTCAGGCTTTATGGGACGTTTCGTTAAGAGTCGATGAAGGAGAGATAGTCGCCTTAATTGGTTCCAATGGAGCCGGTAAAACTACGCTGCTTAATACTATATCCGGCTTGCTCCGGTCCGCTTCAGGCAGTATGGAGTTCCTTGGTAAGAGAATAGACGGGCTAGCCCCTCACGCTATTGTCGAGCTGGGTATTTCTCATATACCTGAAGGGGGGAGACTTTTTACCAACATGACGGTGCGGGAAAATCTAGAGATGGGTGCTTATCCTAGCCACGCCTGGAAGCAGAAAGAAGAAACAATTAAGCAGGTTTATGAAATCCTCCCCATACTGAAAGAAAGACAGGGACAGCTAGCCAGAACGTTAAGCGGTGGTGAACAGCAAATGCTGGCTATGGGTAGGGGTCTAATGTCAAAACCGAAACTATGCTTGTTTGATGAGCCGTCGTATGGTCTGGCACCGAGATTTGTTGCCGAAGTGTTTGAGATAGTAAAGTCTCTGCGCTCGCAAGGAATTACCATCCTGTTGGTTGAGCAGAACGTTCGGCATACCCTGGAGGTGGCTGACCGGGCGTGCGTGCTGGAAAATGGGAGGGTGAACCTAGAAGGAGGCTGTACTGAACTCCTCCGGAGTGATTATGTGCGGAAAGCCTATCTGGGATTATAGCTTAACTGATATGGCTAATTTTGAATTGAGAAGGTGGGGGGTGATAAATTAAGAGAGGTGTTAAGTAATGAGGTCAATATATTAATGCCGGTGGGTTAAATATCCCAAAATAAGTCAAGGAGGTAAAAGAACATGGCTAAAGAGCTGGTTAGCACATTGGCTGATTTGAAGGAGAAAGAGGCTCTTAAGATTGTTGAAGACAGACTGAGCGCCGGTGAAGACCCACTCAAAATCCTGGACGATGCCCGACGTGCCTTGGAAATCGTGGGTAATCGCTTTGCCGATGGCGAATATTTCATACCTGACCTGGTGTACTCCGGTGAAATACTGCAGATAATAACCGACATGGTTAAGCCGAAGCTAGCCGGGGCAGCGAAGGTTAAACGTGTGGGTAAGGTTATCATCGGGACTGTTGCCGGGGATATACACGATATAGGCAAGGACATCGTGGTCTTTATGCTTGATGTTAACGGTTTCGAGGTTTACGACCTCGGTGTGGACGTCCCGGCGCAAAAGTTTGTCGAAAAGATAAAGGAAAGCGGCGCTCCTGTTGTTGGCTTAAGCGGGTTTCTGACACTGGCTTATGACTCAATGAAGCAGACTATAAAGGCTATAAAAGATGCCGGCCTGAGGGACAAGGTTAAGGTTATGATTGGCGGTGGTCAGATTACCGAGGAGGTAAAGAAGTATACCGGCGCCGATGCCTATGGTAAAGATGCCATGGCTGGAGTTACCCTGGCTAGGAAATGGATTGGCACCAGTTAAAAAATCCTCATCAGAGAATTTGGAGGTGATAAAGATGGAAAAACAACGGGAAGAGATGTCTCTGGATGAAAAGCAGGAGGCAATGTTTGAGAAGTGGCTTTCGCCTAAAGACCCTCAGGGGAATGACCTGAAATTCCAGAGCCCCCAGGCTGAGGAGACATACAAGGAAAGAATAATAAGGACAAAAGATGCCATTCAAATGAAGAAATTGCCGGACAGAGTACCGGTCTTTATACTCCCCAGCTTTTTCCCTGTTTATAACGCTGGAATAACCCCTCAGGAAGCGATGTATGATTACGACAAACTCTATGCGGCATACAAGAAGTTCATTCTGGAATTTGAACCGGATGGACACCTTGGTGCGGACATGCCCGGCCCGGGGAAATTCTTTGAGGCCCTTGACTACAAGTTATATTCCTGGCCCGGTCATGGGGTCGCGCCTGAGCAGTCATACCAGTGTAACGAAGGCGAGTATATGAAAGCCGATGAATATGACGCCCTGATTAACGACCCGTCGAACTTCTTCAGTAATACCTATTTCCCGCGCGTATTCGGTGCACTGCAGCCCTTCCAGGCGCTCCCCGCTCTTACCGGTATACTCGAAATGTATGGCCTTGCCTACAGCTTCATACCTTTTGGTATACCTCCCGTTCAAGCCGCCTATAAGGCCATCATGGAAGCCGGTAATGAAGCTATGAAATGGGTGGGAACCATCATGGCTTGGAATACCGAAATAACCTCATTAGGCTTTCCGAACATAATCGCCGGCTTTACCAAGGCACCCTTTGATGTAATCGGCGATACCCTCAGGGGAACCAAAGGGACAATGCTGGATATGTACCGCCAACCGGACAAGCTTCTTGAGGCCATGGACAGGCTGACCCCATTAATGATTAAGATGGGTGTTGGCGCAGCCCAGATGAACGGGAAACCGTTAGTGTTCATGCCCTTACATAAAGGTGCTGACGGCTTCCTCTCCGATGAACAGTTCAAGAAGTTTTACTGGCCCCCCTTTAGAAAGGTAATGATGGGCTTAATCAATGAGGGTTGTGTGCCATTCCCTGCGCTTGAGGGGCATTGGGACACTCGTCTGGAGGTTATCCAGGACTTGCCAAAGGGTAAGACTTTTTGGATGGTCGACCAGAGTGATATGGCTAAGGCCAAGAAAACACTGGGTAAGGTTGCCTGCATGACTGGCAACGTGCCCTCCGACCTGTTGACCCTGGGTACGCCCCAGCAGGTGAAAGACTATGTGAAGAACCTTATTAATATTGCCGGTAAAGATGGCGGCTATATCGTGAGTAATGGGGCGTTCTTTGACCACGCAAAGCCGGAAAATGTTAAGGCGATGGTTGAGGTCACCAAGGAATACGGCGTGTACAAATAAACGCTGAAAAGGGCTGCGGTTGTAGTGCTGGAGGACAGGCCACGCCGGGGTCATGCTGATGGCATGCTCTTGCTACTGGAAAGACCCTGAATGAGAATGACATGCCCGTAGTCCGCGATATTCCCCTAAACCTGGAAATCGGGAAGGTGCTGCGTCATGCGGGTTTCAGGAGATATGCTAAAATCAGACCTCACTAAGATACTTGGTAGAGAGCCAAATCAAGATGAAATATGTTTTAAAATGATCTTTCTTCTAGATGACTTCTCTGCTACAGGTATGACCTATTTAATAGAAAATGAAAAAGCGGTAGTGCATTACAGACTGCCGATGCCACCAGACGGAAAACGAAGACAGAAATTAGAAGTTCTGCCTATTGACACCCTTGGTTGAGCTGAGGGGTTTCGAACCCCGAGTTTTGTTGATTAATTTTGGGCTGACTCAAGCACTCGCGCACGTCTCTGCCACCTGTCAACTCATGCCAGTAAAAGTGTCTGGCCAGCCAATTTGTGTTCGCGGATTTCTGCACTAATGAGCACATGTAGCTTCCCATGGTGTCCAGTTCTTCCCTATGTTCGTGCAGTGGTAATAAATTCTGAATTCAGAACAAATTAAAAAGGCGTCTGGGGTTAAATCCTAAGTTGCCATAGTCTGGATTATTCCGATATTCTGGGTGACCGCAGTCGGCTTCTCCATTTTAAAAGGCTGATTTTCCATTTCCCATTATCTCTTACATACTCCATTTCGTAATATCCTTGGATCCAATTCGGAGCGTCAGCTTCTCCACTGTCTGGAGGCACACGTTGAATTTTATGAGGCTGAGAAAACATAGTATACAGTAGCCAACTAGCTTTGGCTTTGTCTCCTTCAACGTCAATAATAGGATGTACCACGTAACACCCTTCCTTTCCGATGTGGCTAAGAGCGATTTTTTCTTTGAATAATTTCGTAAACGCTTCTTTGCCCCGGGCAAGTCCTGCCATCAAATCTACCACACCGTCTTCCGTAAAACAGTCTATTAATACGTCCCATTGGGTAGTAATCAAGGCATTGATGTAACGAGCCTGCAGTTGTTTTATCTCCTCTATATCTTCTATGATCCTGATTCTTTTTTCCAATTCTTCTAAAGGCAAAATAAATTCTCCTTTCCAGTTTCTGTTTGCGTTTTGTTGGTATAAGGCCTCACCCCCTTTTTTACCCCCTCCAATAGAAACTAATTATGTGGTTTTAAAGGGCTAGTAAACACAGATATGTTTAAATAAAAAATGGTAAGTATACCCTCAATCTTCAAAGTGTACCTCGTTTCCTGTGTCTCCGCAACTTTGAAGAGAAGCCTAATCTTTTTTTGTATCTCAAATCATTATACTAAAGCTAAACGGTATCAGATAATTATACGCATCGCTGGACAGACATCCCGATGTTCTGACAGAAGTAACATTCTAGCGTTTTGTTAACTAATACGACATCCTGCTGATCTTGTTTTATTTATCTGTTTTGACAAGCCCATGGTAGTGTATTAAACTCAGGTGCTAACCAATCGAAATGAATAGTTGTGAGTATCACTGATGAATAATCTGTCAGATGCCAATGGAATCGCTGGGCTCCATAAGGCCCTTGTTGAGAAATTAATAAATCTGGGCTGCATTCGATCCCCTAATGTTGAGGAAGCCTTTAGAGCTGTCCCACGTCACTTGTTCGCGCCGGGAGTCGCTTTAGAAAAAGTATATAGTGACAACTCAATTCCTACCAAGCGAACGGACGGGAAACTAGTAAGTTCATCCTCGCAACCCGCCATCATGGCGATAATGTTAGAGCAGCTTCACCTACAACCAG
>CAZRDI010000035.1:0-12023 GCA_964598825.1 uncultured Dehalococcoidales bacterium | reverse complement strand
TTTTCGGGGTGCAGGTAGATATCATCCACAATCCTGATTGCTCCCGGCACCTTGAAGCCTGTAGGAGAGTCCACCCAATCTTCAAGACCCCCTCTCAGCAGGGAGTCCAATATCCCCATGGTATGTTCCAGTCTTATATCCTTGTAACGTTCTCCTGCGCCTACTCCCCCCGTATTCATCAGGTAGAAGTTTAAGTGCGGGAGACCTTTTACTATTTTGTAGAATATATTGGCATGTTCCGCTAAATCACCAACTATAAAGGGGTCGTAGAAAAACTCACTTCTAATTTTTCCTGCCTGCGTTGGGTCACCAGCTGAGGATTCCATAGCCTGTCCCAGAACCATAAGGGCTGTAGCCTCCTCCGTGGTTAGCTTTGATATTGCCGGAATTAGTGGGCCTCTGGTGATAAGAATTAGATTGTCAATCCTGCCCACGTCAATATAGGAGCTGGCATGCATAAAGTCTCTTCTCAGCACGACCGCTCTACCATTTGATGTTCTTTCGAAATTAAAAAGGTCAAATTCTCCGTCTTCGGTTACATAGACATTTTCACAGAAGGTTTCCGGTTTCAGTAGACCATAAAGTATCTCAGTTTGCTCCCCGGGGCTCACGTCCTCTGTTTTTACGAATATACCCCCGGCTTCAAAGCCATGAAAAGAGCCGTCGGGCATGAGGGTTCCCCCGTCGTCTTGAACCAGCCAGGACCTCTCCCTCCCTTTTCTGGCCAGCATTCTACTGGTTGTGGTCGTTTTTCCGTTGGCGCTTAATGCAACGAGTAATGTCCTGCTCAGCCGATAATCTCCGTGCACTGATTGAAGATAATCTTCTCTACAGCCGGCGTGCAGGAAGATTCCGCCTCTTCTGGTCTTGGCTACCCAGTCTTCGGCGGCGAAAACGCCCTTCTTATATTCACCTATATAGGTGCTGTTCCTGACTATCTTGACAAACCTTCCGTTGGGTAGCATAGCTAACCTTATGGTGATGTCTTTCTGGGGGAGCGGCTTGGCTTTGTTATCTTCAAAAGCTTCATCGGCGAAAAACAAAATCTGGTAGGTTGGCTCTTTGACCTCTCCCTTTGCCGGTAGAAAAAGATTCCTCCCCCCGTAGGCAACATGGGCAAACCGCTCGGGAATGATTAGCCTGACTGTTGTCGTGCTATCTTTGTTGCCCACTATTCTGTCAACGGAAATCAGTCTTTCTTTGCCCAGGGCACTTTCGCACTGGGCCAGTAGCTTTAGTTCTTCATCGCCAAAGGGATGGTCAGCACTGGTTTTGGTGAGCATGGCTGCCCTGGAAGTAGGTTCACTTTCAGCAACAAAATTGCCGTACTTTGTTTTCCTGACTCCGGGCTCTTTTTCCATGAGTCGCGTTAGCACTTCATCAGGCGGATTATCGGCTAACCTTTTTTCGGCCATGGCTTTTTCCCTGATTCTGTCAGCAGTCTGGACGAATTGTTCCAGATTAAACGTTGCCATTGTGCCCCCCTCTTTTCCTTTACAGTTTTATAACCTTACCCTTTTGGTTGAAGCCCTTTGGCTCATTATAATACTTTATCAGGTGGCTAAATGCCAGCGCCTATTTTGCCTATTTTATCATATCGGGGACAGTCCCGCCACGATGGTTGCTCCCTCATTCACTCTGGTGTCTGCTCATCTTGCCCTTCTCTGTCTGAGTGACATCTCGTTTGACAGTTGAAGGGTAGCGGAAGTATAATAGTTTGAATTGTTGAGGAATTAGAATGCCAAAAAGAACTTACCAACCGAAGAAAATACCAAGGAGGCGCGAGCACGGCTTTCTGGCGAGAATGAGCACCCGGGGTGGCCGAGCTGTCTTGAAGGCGAGGCGGCTTAAGGGTCGTGCTAAATTGACTGTGGTATGATGTGGGAGAAGGCTGTTGGGTGGGGAAAGTAAGTTTCTGGATGGCATAATATTTTGGTGTGCCGCTCGTTGGTGTGGACGGCATATCGTTTAGGAGTGTAATTAAGCCTGCAAGTCCCATTGAGCGGGACTGTCCGCTTTTTGAGAAGAGTAGCCCCCGCTGCTGAGAGGGTGAGACGTGGATGGTGTCTGTTGTTTCCAATGTTCCAGAAGCGCGAAAGCAAAGAATTACGTCCAAGCTGTGTTGAAGAACCCGAGACTGGCTGTCGCAGGTTGCTTCATTTATGGCGTTCGGTTAGTCGGGGTTGTGGGGAAGTGAGCGATGAAAGGGGAAAAGCACCTTACCAAACCGGGAGAGTATGCTTTAGTCTATAGTAAAGGCAGCTCGTGGGTAAATAGCTTGCTGGTGATGAAGGCTTTACCAAACGGGAGTAGTTTATCCAGGTATGGCTTCTCGGTCAGCAAACGGGTAGGTAAGGCGGTGGTGAGGAACAGGGTGAAGCGTTTACTTCGTGAGATCTTGCGGCTAACGTCACTTGAGCCGGGATGGGATATTATATTTATTGCGCGCTCTGAGGCAGCCGGTACCGATTATGCTAGTCTTGAGAAGGCGGTTAAGGGTTTGTTATCTAGAGCCCATTTGCTGAAGACTGTTGGGAAGCATCGCTATTCGGCGGGGCTGAAGCTGGAAGTGGTGGAGAGTTAGTGGTTTAATAATGGCGGACTATGAAAGAAGTTGCCTTAAAATTAATTAGATTTTATCAGTTGACTATATCGCAGGTTACGCTACCGTCTTGTCGCTTTACTCCGACTTGTTCTCAGTATACCTATGAAGCTATACTGAAGTTTGGTTTTTTAAAAGGGGTGTGGTTGGGGGTAAAGCGACTGGCCCACTGTCACCCTTTTCATCAAGGTGGTTATGACCCGGTGCCTGATAACTGGCACTAGTCGTGTTTTCTTTGCGGTAAATGATTAGAGGGATTAAATAGATGTGGTTTAAGCGTAAATCAGTGTTAGGCAAGGTATTGCTCCTGCTGGTTATGCTGCTCGTAGTCATGGGCGGATTAACCTGCCTGGGATGTGTTAGAGGTTTGCAGCCAATCGGTTGGTCAGGGACAGTAGTATCCGGTGATACTCTATTTGTGGGTTCCAGGGAAGGCAGGCTGGTGGCTGTTGATACAGCAGATGATAGTTGGCAATGGTCGGAGCCGATACAGACTGCAGGGTCGGCGAGTATCCTTGGCTGTTCGGCTTGTGCGGCAGGACAGACCGGGGTGGCGATATATGGAACCCCGGCCGTATCCGAGGATTTGGGCTTGGCTTACATCGCCGGCTACAATGGCAAGGTCTATGCCTTTAGTTCCGATTCGCTGCAGAAAGATTGGATCTATCCTGTGGATGATTCTCTTAGTCCCATTGTGGGTGGGGCGGTAGCGGCTTCGGGCAAGCTCTACTTTGGCTGTTCCGACAAGAAGCTTTATGCCTTGGATGCTGAGAATGGTTATTTTGAGTGGAAGTTTGAGACCGGGGACAAAATCTGGTCAACCCCGGCTGTTGCCGATGGCACGGTATACTTTGGCTCCTTTGACAAGAAGCTCTATGCCTTGGATGCCGACACCGGTGAGGAAAAGTGGGACGAGCCGTTTGAGACGGAGGGGGCTATTGTCTCAACTCCTCTTGTTTATAATGACACGGTTTATTTCGGCTCCTTTGACCGGCATGTTTATGCGGTGGATGCCGCGGACGGTAGTTTAAAATGGCGGTCGGAAGTTGAAGGCGGCAACTGGTTCTGGGCCAGCCCCGTAGTCTATGACGGCGTTATCTATGCCGCCTGTCTTGACGGCAAGGTTTATATCCTGGATGCTGAGGATGGTCATGAGGTCGCCGATGCCCTTGATGGGGGAAGCCCGATTAGCTCATCGCCGGTTCTGGTTGATAGCTCGCTGGTCTTTGCTTCTCAAGAAGGTGTGATATATGCCGTTGATACCGATAGCAATAAACTTAAAGCACTGGCTGACCTTGAAATAGATGTATATAGCCCGCTTGGTGTTAATGACGGGATTATTTATATTCATACTCAGGATCTGACTCTTCATCGCGTAGATGTCAACACAGGAGCCAGGTTGATGGACATCTCATTGGAAAGTAGCGAGTGAGGTAGATTGCGTTGAATCCTTGGGAATTAATTATTATGCAGCCGATGATAAATGTCCTCATTGTGCTTTCGCATTTTCTATTCGATAACTTCGGGCTGACTATCATCGTGCTGACCATTATTATCCGGGGAGCGATGTACCCTCTTACCGTGAAGCAACTCCGGGCTTCCAGGGCGATGCAGGAGATGCAACCTAAAATTGCTGAGCTTCAAAAGAAGTATGGCAAGGATAAGCGAAAACTGGGCGAAGAGCGGATGAAGTTGATGAAGGAGACCGGGGTAAGTCCCCTGGGCTGTATGATACCCATGCTAATCCAGTTGCCCGTCTGGATAGCTCTCTACCAGTCAATTATCATGGTTCTGGCCGCGGCTCCCGAAGGCTTGTTAAACCTGTCCGGTTATCTTTATTCATGGCCGATGGTGTATTCCCTGCTGCCTCTGAACAGCAATTTCCTGTGGTTGAACTTATCCTCGCCTGACGTCTTGTACATATTGCCAATCTTGGTCGGGGGTACAATGTGGGTGCAGCAGAAGATGGTAACGCCGGTTAATGCTGACCCCAAGCAACAAACACAGAGCCAGTTGATGCTGTGGATGATGCCGCTGATGTTTGCCTTTTTTACTTTATCGTTCCCCAGTGGTCTGGCTCTATACTGGGTGGCCTCAAATATTATCAGTATAGTTATCCAGTATTTTGTCGGCGGGTGGGGTGGCTTGGTGCCGTCAGCCGCCGGAAGACCGGATAGCAGGGATTCAAAATACAAAAAGCGAATTGCTTTGGAAGAGACAACCGCAAAAGATGCCGATATCGATGCTGATATTGTTGCGTCGGATTCCAGGCAGGGAGGGGGATTAGGCTATGAAGAGTCTGGAGATAAGCGCCAGGACCGTGGAGGAGGCTATTCACCTAGCCTTAGAGAAGCTAGGCGTCAATCAAGAAGACGTAAAAGTCACCGTCCTAAAAGAAAGTGAGACTGACGGGGGGGAGTTGGGTGGAGAGGAAGCGAAGATTAGAGTGGAGACGCTGGTGACAACGTCTGAGGAAGAGCGTGATGTAGCTGAGACAGCAAAGGATATTTTGGAGACATTACTCACCATGATGGGGCTGGATGATTCCACCGTGTCTTATGCGGAGCCCTTTTTTGAGGAGGCGGAAGGTGAAGTTGTTACTCCTGCTTTTGATATAAATGGTGACGACCTGGGTATTTTGATCGGGCGGCGCGGACGGACCCTTGCCAGCCTGCAGTATATTGTCCGGCTTATTGTAGGTAATCGGACTGAAGCCTGGCTGCCTATAGTTATTGATGTGGAGGGGTATAAGCAGCGTCGTTATGCGGCATTGCAGGCTCTGGCTGAGCGTATAGCGGAGCAGGTAAAGACCAGGGGAGTGCCATTCACATTAGAGCCGATGTCGCCTTATGAGAGACGTATTATCCATCTTACCCTGGCTGACCACCCTGACGTTATCACCGAGAGCACCGGTGAGGGCGAGGCTCGTAAGGTGGTGATTTTACCTGAGAAGTGATAACGTGCCCCGTTGATTTATTTTTCATAATATGCTAGACTTTTGTCTGAAAAGGCGGTGACGGAGAAGAGTAAGAGGGGGACAGGTACTTAAGCGAGTCTGGTGCGAGCAGACGTGCTGAGCCCTCTGAAAATCCCTCCCGAGCTACCAACCGAACGGTGGTGTGTTGAAATTGCGCCACCCAGTAGACTTGGTCGGTTTCGTCAGCCGTTATCATTGACGGGGGCATACAAGGTTTGTGCCCTGAAAGAGCGCCTCCGCCTCTGGCGGGGGAAGTGGGGTGGTACCACGGGTTTAGTAAAACTCGTCCCGACAGGGGCGGTTTTTTTTTGGTTATATAGAGGGGCTTTAGTATGTTTCATCAGGTAAATAGCAGGGTGAGTTTTCCGCAGGTTGAGGAAGAGATACTCAGGATGTGGAAGGAGAAGAAGGTCTTTGAGCGGAGCGTGGAGAACCGCCGGGGCGCATCGCGATTCGTGCTGTATGAGGGGCCGCCTACGGCTAACGGTAGTCCGGGTATTCATTTCGCTATGCCGCGCGTCCTGAAGGATGTTATCCCTCGTTACAAGGCGATGAAGGGCTATTATGTTCCACGCATAGGTGGCTGGGATACCCACGGTCTGCCGGTAGAGCTTGAGATAGAAAGAGAGCTCGGTTTCTCCGGCAAGGCACAGATTGAGGAATATGGTATCGAACAGTTCAATGTCCTTTGTCGGCAGAGTGTCCTCGGCTACATCGAGGAATTTGAGGATGTAACCGAGCGCATCGGCTTCTGGATTGATTTGGATAACGCCTACGTTACCATGAAGAACGAGTATATTGAGACTGTCTGGTGGGCAATCAAGCAGATGTGGGACAGGGGGCTGGTATATCAGGGGTATAAGGTTACCCCCCACTGCCCCCGCTGCGGCACCTCCCTGAGTTCCCATGAGGTTGCCCAGGGCTACTGCGATGATACCGAGGACCCGTCAGTCTATATAAAGTTCAGGGTTGACCGGTCATCGTTACAGGGCTCCGAAGTGCGCGAGAGGCTCTCCAAACTCTTTGGTGAAAAACCTGCCTATCTGCTGGCCTGGACAACCACACCCTGGACGCTGCCGGGCAATACTGCCCTGGCGGTTGCCGCTGATGCCGAGTATGCAGTTTTAGATGTGGGGGGTGAGTACCTAGTTTTTGCTGATGCTCTACGCGGGCAGGTGGGGCTGGGTGATGCCCCCGTAGTCACTAAAGTTGAGGGTGGTGATTTGGTCGGTCTGAGGTATGAACCCCTGTTTAACCCGTCTGATTTTGAGATACCGGTCGTCGTGATGGGTGCAGGAGAAAAGAGCAGGGTTGTAAACTACCCGGTGATTGACGCTGATTTCGTCTCCATGGAGGACGGAACGGGCATAGTCCATGTTGCCCCAGCTTACGGCGAGGTTGACTACGAGGCGGGTCGGGAAAAGGGGCTGGACTTTGTCCACATGGTGGATTTGCAGGGGAATATCACCGGCGCTTATCCCTTCTCCGGCAGGTTTGTCAAGGACGCCGACCCGCTGGTGCTTGAGGAACTGGATAAGAAAGGTCTTCTCTTTCGCAGTGAAACGATTCGCCATACCTACCCATTCTGCTGGCGTTGCGAGTCGCCGCTAATCTACTACGCCAAGGAGACCTGGTATATAAAAACGACGGCGGTAAAAGAGAGGCTTATTACCGGGAATGCTGAGATAAACTGGTATCCGGAGCATATAAAATACGGTCGCTTCGGCGACTGGCTGAACAATAACGTTGACTGGGCTTTCTCACGTGAGCGCTACTGGGGAACGCCGCTGCCGGTATGGCAATGTGAAGCCTGTGGGAAATATGAGTGTGTTGGTGGTGTGGGGGAGTTAAAAGACAGAAAAGGGTTCAGCGGGCTGAAAGAGCCCCTGGATTTACACCGCCCCTTTGTTGACGAGGTAACCTTTACCTGCCCCGACTGCGGGGCGGAAATGCGGCGTGTGCCTGAGGTGATTGACTGCTGGTTTGACTCGGGCGCTATGCCTCTCGCCCAATCTCACTACCCGTTTGAGAACAGCACCTTGCTTGAGGACGGTCGCTTTCCTGCCGACTATATCTGCGAGGCGATTGACCAGACCCGCGGCTGGTTTTACAGTCTGCATGCCATATCCACCCTTCTCTTTGACCGTCCCTGCTTTCGGAATGTCATCTGCCACGGGCATATCCTTGATGCTAAAGGCGAGAAAATGAGCAAATCTAAGGGGAATGTAGTTGACCTCTGGGCGGTGATTGATAAATACGGGGCTGATGCCCTGCGCTGGTGCTTCTTTACTGCCGTACCGGTGGGTAATTCCATGCGCTTTGACGAGAAGTCCATCGCCGAGATAAGCCGGCGTTTCCTTATGACCTTCTGGAATGTCTACTCCTTCTTCGTTACCTATGCTAATATAGACCATTTCACTCCCGGCTCTGAAGAGCCTTCATCAGAGGAGTCGGAGCTTGACCGGTGGATTATCTCTGAACTGAATCAGCTTATAGTTGATGTTGATACATCTCTGGGCAGTTATGACCCCAGGGGGGCGGCAAGGAGTATGGAGAGCTTTGTTGACGGCTTGTCTAACTGGTATGTGCGCCGGAGCCGCCGGCGGTTCTGGAAGAGCGAAAATGACGCCGATAAACTGGCTGCCTATACCACGCTTTACCAGTGCCTGGTTACGTTATCAAAGCTGCTGGCTCCCTTTACTCCGTTTCTGGCTGATGAGCTGTATCAAAACCTGGTCGGCTCGGTCTTTCCTGAGGCTCCGGATAGTGTGCACCTGGCTGATTTCCCGGTGGCTGATGAGAGCAAGCTTGATAAGCAATTGTCCGCTGATACCCGCTTGGCAATGAAGGTATCCAGTCTGGGACGGGCTGCCCGGAGCCAGGCAGGTATCAAGGTGCGCCAGCCTCTGGCTAAGGTGGTCGTTAAAGTAGCTTCCAGCCTGGATAAGAGAGGCTTGGAGCATTTGATGCCTCAGGTATTGGAGGAGCTTAATGTAAAAGCTATGGAGGTTGTTGACAGTGTAGTCGGGCTTGATAAGTCGGGTTATGCGGTCAGTTCGGAGGGGGATTGCACGGTAGCCATGCCTACTGAGATTTCTCCTGAACTTCAGGCCGAGGGCATGGCGCGGGAGATTGTGCACCGGTTGCAGATGATGCGCCGCTCGGCCGGGTTTGATATTGCCGATTATATTGTTACCTACTATCAGGGCGAGGCTTACGTCAGGCAGGTAATGACCGATTTTGCCGACTACATTAAACAGGAAACGCTATCCAGACAGCTTGTTGAGGGGGTTCCTGACGATGATACTTTTGCCGAAAGCCACAAACTGGCTGGCTATGACATATCGTAAGGAGTGAAAAAGCTGGATTAACTTCGGGCGGCGGGCTTTCAGTGAGTGTGGTAGAGGCGGTCATTTTAGTGTCACCCCGCCAGAAAGTTACGACTACCTCTTGCCCAATCTGGCAGGAGTGTATCGCGTTCTGCAAGTCCTGGGTAGTGGCTACCTCTTTGTCTCCAAGGCTGACTATGATATCGCCTTCTCTTAGTCCCGCTGTATCGGCCGGGCCACCGAAAGTTACGCTTACCAGAAAGGCTCCTTTATCTGTTGCCAGGTCATACCAGAAGACCAGGGTTTGATTTACGGTTTGTCCTCCCACACCGAGCCAGGGGCGAATCACATAGCCTGTGTTAATCAGTTCCTGGATAATTGGCGTTGCTTCCTGACTACTTATGGCATAGCCCATACCTTCAACACCGGAGGCGGAAATCTTGGCGCTGGTGATGCCAACTACCTCTCCTGCCATATTGACTAACGGACCGCCACTGTTACCCGGGTTAATAGCGGCGTTGGTCTGGATAAGGTTATAGAGTGTCTGTTCTGCGGACATCTCCAGGGAAACTTCTGTGCGGCTGACTATGCCATGGGTGGCACTTATACCCAGGCCCAGTGCGTTGCCGATGGCTATTACCCAGTCGCCGACTCTTAACTCGGAGGAGTCTCTCACAGCAAGTGCCGGGAGGTTTTCGGCATCAATCTTGAGTACGGCTAAATCTGTCAGCGCGTCGGTAGCTACCGTATCCATGTCTGCCGGCAGGGTTCTGCCATCGTCAAGGGTTACGGTGATGCTATTGGCTCCTTCTACAACATGATTATTGGTTATAATAATTCCGTCCTCTCTTATAATCCATCCTGAGCCGGCAGCTGGCTGGGTATATGGCCGATTGAAAATGTCGTAACTTACTAACTCAGTATTGATGGCTACCACTGAGGGCTTAACCTTGGCTACGACATCAACGATACTGGGTAAGACTGGGGCTTGACCTTCCGAGATGGGTAATGTCCACTCATCCTCAGCAGAGGTGGTTGCGGCGGTATCTGAGGTGTCCGTGGTAGTTTCTTCTGCTGAAGTATCCGCGTCGGATGTTAGCTGGCAGCCGGTTCCCAGAAGCAGGGACGCGATTATGACAAGAGAGATTAACAGGTATTTTATACTTACCTTTTTCATGACAACTTTATATAACTTAAAAAATCCTTTATTAGTATAACGAAAAAGTCGCCAATTAGTTAGTGGCAACTTTACTCTCC
Source organism: uncultured Dehalococcoidales bacterium (assembly GCA_964598825.1). Taxonomy (GTDB): domain Bacteria; phylum Chloroflexota; class Dehalococcoidia; order Dehalococcoidales; family JAUXAP01; genus JAUXAP01. The sequence goes on along the minus strand of CAZRDI010000035.1, from coordinate 1,858 downwards.
ATTATTATAGCATAGGGGTAAGATTGGGGGAAAGATAAAGGGCTGGAGTAAATCCAGCCCTTTATATCCTTATTTATGTGGTGGATACCTTAGGCAGTCTAGTCAGTGCATCCTTTACCTTTTCCTCAGGGTACTCATAGTCCTGCATCCGTCCCGAGAGGTACTCGTCATAGGCAGCCAGGTCAAAATGCCCATGACCGCTGTGGGCTATCAGGATGGTTTTTGCTTCGCCTGATTCCTTGCACTTGAGGGCTTCATCAATAGCCACTTTGAGGTCGTGGCACGGCTCGGGAGCACTAATGATGCCCTCGGTCCGGGCGAAGGTTACCCCGGCTTCAAAGGTAGCCAGTTGGTGCTCAGCTCTGGCTTCGATTAAGCCTAGGTTGTAGAGGTGGCATATGATAGGTGCCATTCCGTGATAGCGCAGTCCCCCGGCGTGGACCGGCGGTGGCATGAAGTCGTGACCCAGAGTGTACATCTTGAGTAGAGGAGTAAGACCGGCTTCGTCGCCAAAGTCATAGGCGTAGGGTCCCTTGGTCAGGCTGGGTGCAGCCGTAGGCTCAACACAGATGATGCGCATATCCGGTTTTTCCCCGCTAATTTTGTCTCTAATCCAGGGCAGGAACTGCCCGGCGAAGTTTGAGCCGCCGCCGATGCAGCCGACAATGATATCCGGGTAGACGTCTGCCATCTCCATCTGCTTCCTTGTTTCCTCTCCAATAATGGTCTGGTGGAGCAGGACATGGTTAAGCACACTGCCCAGAGAGTAATGGGTATCTTCACGGGTGATGGCATCCTCTACCGCCTCGCTGATAGCCAGTCCCAGGCTGCCGGTGCAGTCGGGGTCTTTAGCCAGCATGTCGCGTCCGGCTTTGGTATCGGGACTGGGGCTGGGCACGCACTTGGCGCCCCATGTCTCCATAAGGATACGGCGGTAGGGCTTCTGGTCGTAGCTAATCCTGACCATGTAGACCTTTAGCTCAATGCCGAAGAACATACAGCCCATAGCCAGGGCACTACCCCACTGACCGGCCCCGGTCTCGGTCGCGATACGCTTTATCCCCTCCATTTTGTTATAGTAGGCTTGCGCTATGGCGGTGTTAGGCTTGTGACTCCCCGCCTGGCTTGTCCCTTCGTATTTATAGAAAATCTTGGCTGGCGTATCTAGGTACTTCTCCAGCCGATGTGCCCGATGCAGTATTGTTGGTCTCCAGGTGCGGTATATTTCCTGCACCTCCTCCGGGATTTCAATATAGCGCTCGGGGCTGAACTCCTGCATAATGAGCGCCATGGGAAACAGGGGTTTTAGGTCGTCAGGGGTTACCGGTTTTCCCGTGCCCGGGTGCAGGACTGCCGGTAAAGGCTCGGGTAAATCTGGTAAAATGTTATACCAGGATGTCGGCATATCCTCTTCGTCAAGAATAAACTTTGCTTTATCCACTTTTTCCTCCTTTGCTCCTTATCAAGCAAGCCTTCCACTCCCTGAGGGACAGAAGGCTTATTTCTGTGGCGCCGTCCTTGTGAGTATAATCTGACATCTATTTCTTGTCAATGGTTTTGACTGGCATCGGCTACCATTTTTGAGGTTTGTCTCTTGGTAAAGGGGGGTAAAATCTGCTAAACTATTTTAATTGGCTGGTGTGTAATGATGGTTGCATGGCTGAACTGTGAATAACGGAGAGAGCCAGGAGCGAAGGCAGGAACGTGTTGACGGAGATAGAGGCTAAAGAGTTTCTCGGGCAGGCGGGGATAAGTGTTAATGATACCAGGTTGGCTGTGTCAAAGGAGGCAGCAATCTCTGTGAGCAGGCAGATTGGCTTCCCTGTGGTATTGAAGATAGCCTCACCGGATATTGTGC
>CAZRDI010000034.1:1911-12048 GCA_964598825.1 uncultured Dehalococcoidales bacterium | reverse complement strand
ACCTGAGGTTGAACTTCTTGCGAGCCGCGCTGTGCCGTGCTGGCCTCAGTGGAGGAAATTTGCCAGTTCTGGCAGTCCTGGCAGTGGAAGTTGCAGCCCCAGCTGCCCAAGGAGAGGGCTAAGCTGCCGGGGAAGAAGTGGAATAAGGGTTTCTTTTCGATAGGGTCAGCGGCTACTGAGGAAGTGCTGGCATAGTTCATGTTATACAGGATACCATCTTTATTCTGGTACATGCGGCAAACGCCAGCCTTGCCCGGGCCTATGGTGCAGCGCCACTGGCAGATATTGCACCTTACCCTGGAACCGGGCAACTTTTCGTATAGCATTGCCTCGTGCATAGCCGACCTCTTAGCCTAATTATATCACTAGGTTACTATCAATTATAGGGTATGAGTTAATGTTTATATCATCTCCTGACTAATACTGGATTAAGCAGGGAAGTTTGAATCGGTTTTGCTCTCTTGACTGCCCAGCTGCTAATGGCTAGACTTGGGTAAGGCGGTGGATAATGAAGGTTATAGGTCTTACGGGTGGTATAGGTAGCGGCAAGAGCGCAGTGTCCCGGTTCTTGGCTGAACTGGGCGCAGTCGTTATAGATGCCGACAAGGTAGGACACGAAGCATTTAAGTCTGGCGCCGAGCTGTGGCGAGAGGTAGTAGCCGCTTTCGGTAAGCAGGTTCTCACTCCGGGCGGTGATATTGACCGTGAGAAGCTGGGCAAGATAGTGTTTAACAACCCTGAGCCTCTGGCGCGGTTGAACCGGATAATGCATCCCCGGATGTATGACATGGTAAAGGCGCAGATTGAGGAATACCGGCGGCAGGGGGTGGATGTGGTGGTGCTTGAAGTTATCCTATTGATTGAGGCTGGCTGGACTTCACTGGTAGATGAGGTCTGGGTTACGGTAGCCCCTGAGGATGCCGTGGTAGAGCATCTCAAGCAGCAGCGTGGGCTGAGCGAGGAACAAATCCGGGCTCGCATACGCTCTCAGCTATCGGCGGAGGAACGGGTAAAGCATGCTGATATGGTAATCAATAATGATTGCAGTCTTGCCGAGTTAAGAACCAGGGTAGAGGAGCTGTGGCGGAGGCTGCATTGAGGGGGCTTTATTTAATTAGTATTGCCGTTGAAATGAGTAGGTTCTATCCAATCTTAGTTGTTTTGGCATTATCTAACCCTCATTGTAGAAATACTTGTCGGTATGCTTTGGCGACTTCGTGTTTTCCGTTTAGCTGACTTTCTACGCCTTGTGGCTTTAGGCATAGGTGAATCGTCTAATATTGGCTCATATGTTTTAAGTGTTATTCTGGCTGTCTTCTCATAAGGTTGTTCGGTTACGTCTTTCCAGTTGCGGAACGGGAATCTAATTCCAGCCACGCTTGCAGGTGTCCTATCCTTTAATGACATATGAGGTCTAAAGAAGTTGTAATGCACTAGCCAGCCATCCATAAACAATCTTGCCGATTCTAGGGTGTGTAAGCCACGCATAACCTTTGTTCGTGATTTAATAGTGGAGTGGAAGCGTTCTATCAGATTAGTGTTATTCTCCACATCAAAGGGGCTTCCCTGCTTGTGCTGTGTGTCCGCACCAAAGGTAAGCTCTATGCCATCCAGGTAAGCCCTGAGCTTATCTGTGTATATGATTCGTGGTATCTTGCCTGTGCAGTCATAAGCCTGTTTCATAAGAGCTTGTGCGTCTTTAGTAGTGCGTGTGTAGGACATATGGGAAGCTACTAGAAAACGGGTCTTGGTGTCTATCATATCCCAGAACCAGATGTTCTTTCCATCTATGTCTAGCACAGTTTCATCGGCTACCCACACGCTACCTACATTCGGCTTGTATTTACCAGCCTCTATTATCGCCAGTTTTGAGAAGCGGTTTACCCAGTTTAATACAGTCCTGTCCGATATGTAGTCATTGTGTTGCTGTATGAAGTTTCTGCGTATCTCTTTAAGGCTCATACCCTCATAATACATATTGAGTGCATCGGCTACTTTAGACGTGGAATACTGCATTTTAGGTATGGTATCTAGTCCAGCGAACTTACGCTTACAATCTTTGCAGTAGTAGTATTGAGTATCTTTGTATTTGCCGTATTTGATTACGTTTTCGGATTGGCAGTATTTACAAGTCAGTATTTCGGTTTTTTGCTTCATTATTCTCACCACCCATTATTTCAATGAGGCTATCTAATTTACTCTCAAGTCTAGTAAGAGTTTTTAATTCTATGCTAGGTTCATCAGGCTTGGCACGATTGTGAAAATAACTCCATATCGCTATTGGGATTAGTATTATGATACTAGCAAGTATGAGATAAGAGATTATCACTAAGGCATTTCCAAATATAGTGTAAATTTGCTCAGCTAAAGTGGGGGCTACCACAGCAACCACCCCCTCTCGGTTGGGGATGGTAATAAACCCGTGAATCCCCAGAAATGAAATAAACAGAACAGCCAAAAGTTTGAGTAAATTGGGTAGCGATTTGATTTTAGGCATTGTATAAATCCCCCTAGCTTTTTAAGGGGATTATACCACCAACTATGATTACGTAATAAGAATGAGTATATAAGCTTGCATATTGACCTTAATTGTGGTATACTCTTCCCAGTTGAAGAGTTGACTAGTTAAGTGGGGTTTTATTCCCACTTTTTTGTTGTAAGGGAAATAAATAATGGTATCGGAGGGCTTAATCCGAGATGAAGAGCGATTTTTTGCTCGCTATTACCCAGCTTTCGGCTGAGAAGAATCTGCCTAAGGAAGTGGTTATTGAGGCGGTGGAGGCGGCGCTGGCATCAGCCTACAGGAAGGATAAATTTGCTGCTACCCAGAATATTGAGGTTAAGATTAATCCTGCTAACGGCAAGGTTGAAGTGTGGGCTGAGAAAACTGTGGTTGAGCATCCTTCAGATACTCGTTGTGAAATATCATTGGATGAGGCGCGCCAGCTCAAGCCGGATGCGCAGCTAGAGGAGACTGTTATGGTAGAGGATACCCCGCATGATGCCGGGCGTATCGCTGCCCAGACGGCTAAACAGGTCATTCTTCAGCGTCTTCACGAAGCAGAGCATAGTGCCGTATTTGAGGAGTTTGCTGATAAAGAAGGCGATATCGTAACCGGGGTGGTGCGGCGTGTTGAGTCCAGGCAAATATTTGTTGATTTGGGCAGGACGGAGGCAATACTACCTGCGATTGAGCAGGCACACAATGAGACCTATCGCGTAGGTCAGAGACTCAAAGTTTACCTTTTAGAGGTGGTTCGGACCAGCAGGGGGCCTCGGGTGTTGGTATCACGTTCTCACCCAAATCTACTGCGCCAACTTTTTGAACTGGAGGTTCCCGAAGTTCTTAACGGAGTGGTGGAATTAAAGTCAATCGCCCGTGAAGCTGGTAATCGGAGTAAGGTAGCTGTGGCTGCGCGCCAGGAGGGTATTGACCCGGTTGGCTGTTGTGTTGGATTGCGTGGTATCAGGATACAGAATATTGTGAGTGAGTTAAATGGTGAGAAGATAGATGTCGTTCTGTGGAGTCCGGATGCCCGTGTGTTTATTGCTAACGCTCTTAGCCCGGCCCGGGTGTTAGACGTTAGACTGAATGAAAAAGAGAAGGTAGCCACTGTAGTTGTCCCTGATAATCAACTTTCATTGTCTATTGGTAAAGAGGGGCAAAATGTCAGGCTGGCGGCTAAACTCGCTGAGTGGCGAGTTGACATTAAGAGTGCCTCGGCGGCTGAGGCAGAAAAGGAAGCAATTACGCCTTCAGCCGAGGTGGAGGAAGAAGAGGCGGTTGAAGTTAGTGAGGAGATTCCTGTTGAAGTGCCGGTAGCCGTGAAGGTGGCTTCAGCACCTGCGGAGGCGGTGGAGTCTTTGCCGGCTCTTGATACTACTCTTGCTCCTCTTGAACCGCAGGTAACGCTGAAAAAACCCGGGTTGCGCTTTGCTGAGGATAATTTAGTTACTGCGTCCCCCAAGCCTGCGGCTCAAACAAGGAAGAAGAAAAAGAAAAGCGGTCGGGATAAGGACAGCATTGAGGATGGTGTCAAGCTTAGGAAACGACACCGAAGGGTGGAGGTTGATATAGATGAGGATGGAGAGGGGGAGTATTAGGCGGCATACACCACAGCGGACTTGTGTGGCTTGTCGTAAGGTAAGACCTAAGTGGGAGCTAATCCGTCTGGTGCGTATTGCTGCTGATGATGTGGAGATTGACCTTAGTGGCAGGGGGGCAGGGCGTGGTGCTTATTTATGTCGGGAGCGGGGGTGCTGGGAGGACGGACTGGGGAGCGGTAATGTGGAGTATGCCTTGCGGATTACTCTTACCCGGGATAAGCGAGACCGGTTGATTAAGAGTGCTGAGGAATTGTGGCTTTAGCGTGGGTTTAAGGTGAGCAGAGAGGTTTTAAGGAGTTGATTAATGGCAGAGGAGCGTAAACAGGGCGATGTTCTGGAGCCTTCAGATGGGGAGGTTAGTGACAGTTCCTCATCGCCGAAAGCACGCCCGGTTGAAATTCCTCATACCTTGAGTGTGAGGCAATTGGCTGACCTTTTGAAGGTTAGTGCCATAGACGTTATTAAACAGCTGATGCGGAACGGCATTATGGCTAATATTAATCAGGTCGTTGATTATGAATCGGCGGCTGCTGTGGCGGCAAGCTTTGGTTATGAAGCGCACCCAGGGTCCGAGTCGGTTGGAAAGTTAGACAGTGCGGTTAGTGAGGCTAAGAGGCGTCAGCGTATCCAGGATGAGGAGCTTGGCGGTCTTAGACCGCGACCGCCAGTAATTACCATTATGGGGCATGTTAATCACGGTAAGACCAGATTACTTGACGCTATCAGGCAGACTAACGTAATGGATACCGAAGCCGGGGGTATTACTCAGCATATTGGTGCCTATCAAGTTGAGGTCAATGGACAAAAGATTACCTTCTTAGATACGCCAGGTCATGAGGCCTTTACGGCTATGCGAGCTCGTGGAGCGCAAGCAACTGACATCGCTGTTCTGGTGGTGGCTGCTGATGACGGGGTAATGCCGCAGACTTTAGAAGCTATAAACCATGCCCGAGCGGCTGGGGTGCCTATCGTGGTGGCTATTAATAAGATTGATAAGGCTGAAGCTAATATGGATCTTGTTAAGCAACAGCTGGCTGATGCCGGTGTGCTTATTGAGGAGTGGGGGGGCGATGTAGTCTCTGTTCCAATTTCGGCTAAGGAAAAAACAGGCATCTCCGAACTGCTGGAAAATCTCATGGTGGTAGCCGAGGTGGAGGACCTCAAGGCAGACCCCTCTCGCCCGGCAGTAGGGACGGTTGTCGAAGCTAATCTGGATAAGACCAAGGGGCCTCTGGCTACCGTGCTGGTTTATACAGGAACCCTGAGACTTGGTGACACTGTTGTAGTTGGTACCACCTGGGGCAGGATAAAGGCTATGTTTAACGAGATGGGTAAACAGGTAGAGGAAGCTGAGCCGTCTACCCCCGTTGAACTTCTCGGGCTGGATAGCGTGCCTCAGGTGGGTGACACCCTGACTGCGGTAGATAATGAACGCCAGGCGCGGGCTCTAGTTCAAAAGCATCAACTGGAGATGCAGCAGGAATCTACCCTGATGCCGAAGTCAATGAGCCTTAGTACTCTCTTTGACCAGATAAGTGCCGGGCGGGTGAAGGAGCTTAGCGTTATTCTCAAGACCGATGTTCAGGGTAGTATTGAACCGATAAGAAGTTCTTTAGAGCAGCTGGGAACTGAGGAAGTTCAGATCAGAGTTATCCATAGTGGCAGTGGCAATATTACCGAAAGTGATGTTATGTTAGCCATTGCTTCTAAGGGGCTTATCGTTGGTTTTAATACCAACTCTGAACCAGGAGCACAGCGATTGGCTGAGGTGGAAGGTGTAAGCATCCGTTATTATGACGTGATTTATAATTTAGTAGATGATGTGAGTAAGGCGCTCAAAGGCATGTTAGAGCCCTCCTATGTCGAGGTTATTGAGGGACGGGCTGAAATACGGGAAGTCTTTTCTAGCGGCAAGAAGACCAGGGTAGCCGGTGTCTATGTCACCGAAGGCAGAGTCAGTCGTGGTGTCTCAGTCAGGGTGAGACGTCAGGAAGAAATAGTGCATGAATCTACCGTTGGTAGCCTGAGACGCTTTAAGGATGATGTTGGTGAGGTGGCTGCTGGTTATGAGTGCGGTGTGGGCGTCAAAGATTTCAACGAGTTTGAAGTTGGTGATGTGCTGGAGTTTTTCAGGGTAGAGGAAGTCAGCTAGGAGGAAATAGTCATGGCACATCGTGTTGAGCGGGTGAATAGTCTCATTCGCCAGGAAATTAGTGAATTGCTTCAGCGTGAGGTTAAAGACCCGCGACTCGGTAATTTTATTACCGTGACTGAAGTTTCCACTTCTTCTGACCTTAAGTACGCTAAGATATTCGTCAGCAGTATGGGTAGTGGGGAGGACAGACAAGAGACACTAAGTGTGTTGGCGGCTGCTTCAGGTTTCTTCCGTAGAGAGATGGCCAGGCATCTGAAGCTGCGATATATCCCTGAGCTAAGCTTTCAGTGGGACGATTCCATTGAACGGGGCGTACATCTTCTAGAGCTAATTGATGAGGTCAATTCAACCAGCACCTCTGATTCTCAGTAGGGTTAATAGTGGATGGCATACTAAATATCAATAAGCCTCAGGGTAAGACCTCTTTTAGCATTGTTGCCATGATAAAACGGCTGACCGGAGAGCGGCGTGTTGGGCATGCCGGCACCCTTGACCCGGCGGCTACGGGGGTTTTACCTGTTTGTCTCGGTCGGGGGACACGTGTTGTCGAGTTTCTGGTGGATGCCACCAAGGCTTACCGGGCCCAGATTGAACTGGGTTTGGCTACAGATACCTACGATGCCACCGGTAAGGTTACCTACAAAGGGGACTCCGCTGGAATCACTCGCAAGCAACTTGAGTCGGCACTGGCTTCCTTCCGTGGTTTAATCCAGCAGACCCCTCCGATGTATAGTGCCCTGAAGCATCAGGGCAAGCCGCTTTATGAACTGGCGCGTGCCGGTATTAGCATTGAGAGGGAAAGCAGGCCGGTAAAAATCCATAGCCTGGAACTTCTGGACTGGCAGCCACCGGTAGTTACCATAGAGGTAGTATGTGGTAAGGGTACCTATATCCGTTCATTAGCTCATGATTTAGGACAAGTCCTGGGCTGCGGGGCTACTCTGAAGAGCCTGGTTCGCTTGAGGTGCGGCTTTTTCGATATAAAAGATGCGGTTTCAGTATCCCAGCTTGAGGATGCCTTTCGCTATGGCTACTGGCAACACTTTGTTTATCCCTTGGATATTGTGCTCCTAAACTGGTCAGCTATGGTTGTTAGTGATGACACGGGACGGGTTATAAGGAATGGTAGCCCCGTTGATTACGTTGGGCGGCACTCTTCAGAGGAGAATCGTTGCCGTGTCTATACTCCTGACGGTTTTTTCTTGGGCGTGCTGCGTTTCAACAGTGAAAAGGGGCAGTGGCAGCCGGAGAAGGTGTTTCTGTAAATAAATTTCAATTTTTTTGGCGGTTACTTTGGTAGATGTAAGGTGAAAAGACCTTGACAGTTTGTATGTAATCGGGATATAGTTCAAGCGATGTCAAAGAGGAGGTTAAGCTTTGGGTAATGTAAATGTGGCAATAATAGGAGTGGGTAACTGTGCTTCTTCACTTGTTCAGGGTGTTTACTATTATAAGAATGCGAAAGAGACCGAGTCCGTGCCCGGGCTCATGCACGTTAATCTGGGGGGATACCATATAAGCGATATCAACTTCGTGGCTGCCTTTGATATTGATAAAAACAAGGTCGGCAAGGACCTGGCCGAGGCAATTTATACCAAGCCCAATAACACCTTCAAGTTTCACGATGTCCCCACCACCGGTGTCAAGGTTCACCGGGGCATGACCCATGACGGCCTGGGCAAGTACCTCTCTCAGGTAATAGAGAAAGCCCCGGGGCAGACGGCCAATATAGTCAAAATCCTTAAGGAGACCCAGACCGATGTGGTCATCAACTACCTGCCGGTGGGCAGCGAAATGGCGACCAAGTGGTATGTGGAGCAGATATTGCAGGCCGGTTGCGGCATGGTCAATTGCATACCGGTCTTTATCGCCAGCCGCGAGGACTGGGCCGCGCGTTTCGCCGACCATGGTCTGCCGGTTATCGGGGACGATGTAAAGTCCCAGGTGGGAGCCACTATTGCCCACCGCGTGCTTACGCGGCTGTTCCGGGACCGCGGGGTCAAGGTAAAGCGGACCTATCAGCTGAACTTCGGCGGTAATACCGATTTCCTTAACATGCTGGAGCGGGAGCGTCTTGAGTCCAAGAAAGTATCTAAAACTAATGCCGTTACCTCTCAGCTAGACTACAAGCTTGACCCTAATGATATTCATGTCGGTCCCAGTGATTATGTCCCCTGGCTGACTGACCGCAAGTTCTGCCATATCAGGATGGAAGGGCAGACCTTTGGCGATGTTCCTCTGATGCTGGAGTTAAAGCTTGAGGTGTGGGACAGCCCCAATTCAGGCGGGGTGGTTATTGATGCTATCAGGTGCTGTAAGCTTGCCCTGGACAACGGGTTAAAAGGGGCAATGACAGCTCCCTCATCCTACTTTATGAAATCACCGCCTGTTCAATATACCGATGACGAAGCCCGCAAGATGACGGAAGAGTTCATCGCTGCTACCAGGCAGAGTGAAAAGCCCGCCCTTTCCTCAAAAGAAAAAGTTTAATTGAGCGGACGGCGAGGTTTTAAACGGCGCTTATGAAGATAGCCTTGGTCTCCCCGTATGACTTTGCTCACCCGGGTGGGGTTTGCAGTCATATCTCCTCGCTGGAGCGTCAGTTTACCCGGATGGGTCATGAGGTGAAGGTCATTGCGCCCGCATCTAGACCAATCCCCACTTTTGGTGATAGGTTCATACCTATAGGTAAGCCACGTTCTATTCCCAGTAGCGATTCGGTAATTCGCATCAGTATATCGCTGAGGCTGGGACCGACCATTAAGGAAGTGCTGGCCAGGGAGAAATTTGATATTATCCACCTTCACGAGCCCTTCATGCCTATGCTGTGTAGTGCTATGCTTCGGTTCTCTAATGCAGCCACTGTGGGCACGTTTCACGCCAGTCAGGGTAAGCCCGGCTATAACTGGGGCAGACCTATCAGTACCTGGATGATACGCAGACGGCTCCATAAGCTCGGCGGCAAGATTGCGGTGTCAAAGCCAGCCCTGAGATACCATAGCAGGTACATTCCGGGGCCATTTGAGATTATTCCCAACGGTGTTGATACAGAGCGATTCTCGGAGGGTGTATCTCCGATTGAGGAATTCTGTGACGGGAAACAGAACATTCTGTTCCTAGGGCGCCTGGAGTTTCGTAAGGGCCTGAACTATCTTCTGAAAGCGTATCTGCAGGTTAAACAGGAGATTCCCAACTCACGAATTATCGTGGTCGGGCCCGGTACTAGGCTGCGCAAAAGGTATGAGAAGTGGGTCAGGAAGCATCACCTGGAAGGAGACGTTATCTTTGTCGGTTACGTGTCTGAAGAAGATAAACCCCGCTATTTTAAGACGGCCGATGTTTATTGTTCCCCGGCCACGGGACGGGAGAGCCAGGGGATTGTTTTACTTGAGGCTATGGCTGTGGGTAGGCCGGTTGTTGCCAGCAATATAGAAGGTTTTGCTGGTGTGGTAACTCACGGTGTTGACGGGTTGCTGGTACCACCATGTAATGCTGAGGAATTGGCTAAAGCTCTGATTTCTCTTCTGGGTGATGAAGCACTGCGGCAGCGGATGGGAAGTGAGGGGAGACTTAAAGCTATGGAGTATGACTGGGGGCGTGTTGCCCAGAGAATACTGGATTATTATAATAAGGTGCTTGGTGAATATCGCGGAGACCGTGCCGGGAGTTGAAGCTGTTTTAGTCTGGTATAAGGTGTTGGATTGATTGGATAGTGTTGTTCTGGAAAAGCGATGGGCGATGAAAAATTTAGCTGAGATTCGTAAGACTGTTGCCTATTATCTTACCCAGCCGGTGGTGCGGCTTCTGGCGAGGACATCTATAACGCCTAATGCCCTAACCTGGTTTGGGTTTTGCCTGATTATTGGTGCCGCAGT
>CAZRDI010000034.1:0-1811 GCA_964598825.1 uncultured Dehalococcoidales bacterium | reverse complement strand
TCTTGCTGAACCAGATTACCAATGCCCTGTTCATTACCCTGGCCGTTATAGCGGCACTGAGTTATATCACAGCCGGCCAGAGAATACTTCACGTGTGGCGGCAAACGAAAAATAGTTAGTTAGGGGGAGAGTAATGCCAGTTATTGCTGTTATTGGAGCCCAGTGGGGGGATGAGGGGAAGGGCAAGGCAGTTGATATGCTTGCCCGGAAAGCAGATGTGGTAGTCCGTTTTTCCGGCGGTGATAATGCCGGTCATACTGTAATTAATTCCTATGGTAAATTCGGGCTGCACCTGGTTCCTTGCGGTATTTTTTATCCTGAGGCTATTTGTATCATCAGCAATGGAGTGGTGATTAATCCGGCGGTGCTGATTGAAGAGATAGAATTACTTAATAAGCACGGCGTGGATACCGGCAAGTTGTTTATCAGTGAAAGGGCGCACCTGATTATGCCTTATCACCTCCTGCTTGACGGTCTGGAAGAAGAATCGCGTGGCGGCAAGGCGATAGGGACAACCCGCAAGGGTATAGGTCCTGCCTTTACTGATAAAACAGCCAGATTGGGTATCAGGGCCGGCGACCTTCTGGATAAGAGGGCATTCCTGGAGAGACTCCGTTCCATCCTTGACTACAAAAACACTATTCTGACCAGGGTTTATGGTGCTGAGCCCCTGTCGCTGGATGAGGTATATAACCAGTATTGTCAGTATGGCGAACGTCTGGCACCGCATATTCGTGAGACGGGTGTAATGGTGCAGCAGGCGTTGAAGGAAGAGAAGATGGTCCTGCTGGAGGGAGCCCAGGGGACTTTGCTTGACCCTGACTTCGGTACCTATCCTTATGTCACTTCTTCTTCGCCACTGGCGGGAGGAGGCTGTCTGGGTGGTGGAATAGGTCCTACCCGGCTTGACCGTGTTGTGGGGGTGTTTAAGGCTTACTGCAGCCGGGTTGGTGCCGGTCCGTTCCCGACTGAATTGGAAGATGAGACCGGTGCCCTGATACGGGAGCGGGGTCATGAGTATGGCACTACTACCGGTCGGCCCCGCCGCTGCGGCTGGTTTGACGCTGTGGCTGCTCAGCATAGCAGTCAGGTCAACGGCTTCACCGGTGCGGCTATTACCCGTCTTGATATTCTTGATACCATGCCCAGCCTGAAGATATGCGTAGGCTATAAACTGGACGGTAAGACCATTGATTATTTTCCCTCTAGTATAGCTGCTTTAGAAAGGTGTCAACCTGTCTATGAAGAGTTGCCCGGCTGGCAGGCTGATACTACCGGTATTAGAGAGTATGAGAAGTTACCGATTGAGGCTCGCCAGTATGTCGCCAGATTGGAAGAGTTGATATCCTGCCCGGCGAATCTCATCTGTGTGGGACCGGCGCGGGAACAGGTCATCGAGAAAACGCCAATTCTTTAACATTACTCAGGCAGACCTGTCTTACCCGGCGGATGGCTTATTTCCCTGCGGCTATTTTGTAGTTTCTCTTGGTCAGGTAGTTCCCCAGCAGTATTGAGGTTACAATCACCAGGGGTATAGAGACCAGCAATCTGATTACGGTGAACTTTATCCCTAGGAAGGAAGCCTCAAATATAGCCATGGGAACCCTGCATATTGCGGCGGCGCCCACGTAGGTGAAGATTACGCTGAGCTTTGCGCCTTTGCTGTAGAGGGAGTAGGCTATGGGAAAGGCGATATACAACCCACCCACCGTGGTGCCGGCCAGTAGAATCGCCCATATATACCCCCTGACGCCGGACCTTTCCCCCAGGTGTTTTTCAACAGTTTCTCTCTTTACCCATACCTCAAACAG
>CAZRDI010000033.1:0-12052 GCA_964598825.1 uncultured Dehalococcoidales bacterium | reverse complement strand
CCGTATGGGCTTTTCTGCTATCTCAGTTTATGGGGCAGGGCTTATCTGGGACCATATTGGTCCGCAGTATGTGTTTGTAGCTATCATGGCGATTGACCTCATCAGGATACCGTTGCTGATGGGGATGCCCGAGACGCTAGGTTCGCAGGTAGGAACAGAACAGCCGGAGTAAGAGGCTACAGGTTGATTGACGGCTAATTTGCACTACTGATGGGCATCTTTGGTTGCGTGGATGGGGCGTTGTCTTGACCCTTTCATTGCTGATGACCTATAATTCAAAACAATTAAGGTAAAAAGATGTTACAACAGCTTGAAGAACTAAAGTTAAACGCACTGCAGGAACTTGAGCGCATCGCCGACCTTAAAGAGTTGGAATCCTGGCGGGTTCGTTATCTGGGCAGGAAGAGCGCTTTAACCGGGATTCTGCGTGGTCTGGCTGGCTTACCTCTGGATGAGAGGAAAGCTGTCGGCGCTCGTGCTAACGTGGTTAAAGCTGCGCTGGAGAGCGGCTTTGGACAAAAAGAGCAAACCCTCCGCGAGGCGCAATTAGCTCCGGTTAAGGGCAAGGGTGTGGATGTTACTCTGCCCGGTCGTTCCTTCCCCATAGGTCGCCTGCACCCGATTACCCAGACCATAAATGAGATATGCGACATATTTATTTCTATGGGCTTTCAGGTGGTGGAGGGACCGGAGGTAGAGTGGGACTACTATAATTTTGAGGCGTTAAATATCCCTAAAGAACACCCCTCACGCGATGATATGTCAACATTTTGGGTTGATTTTGAGACAGATAGCGGTGAAAGGCCGATGTTACTGCGTACCCACAATACGTCGGTATCAGCTAGGACTATTGAGGCTATGGAACCGCCGATAAGGGTGGTTGAGCCGGGTAAGGTCTATCGATACGAAGCCAGCGATGCTACCCATACTCCCATGTTTTATAATTTTGATGGTGTGGCGGTGGATAAGGGCATTACCATGGCTGACCTGAAAGGGACGCTCTATGAGTTTTCTCGCCGTTACTTCGGCGAAGACAGGAAGGTGCGTTTCCGCTGCGACTACTTCCCCTTTGTTGAACCCGGCGTTGAGATGGCAATTGAGTGTGCTGTTTGCCATGGCAAGGGTTGCCGTTTCTGCCGAAACGAGGGCTGGCTGGAGATACTGGGAGCGGGGATGACCCATCCTGATGTGCTCCGGCGTGGGGGCATTGACCCCGACGTTTATACCAGTTTTGCCTTTGGTATGGGCATAGAGCGCATGCCCATGCTGCGCTACGGCATTGATGATACCAGATTGTTCTACGGCAGCGACCTTAGATTTTTGAGGCAGTTCTAGAGATGAAGGTTTCACTCAACTGGTTGAAGCAATACGTTGACATCACTCTCTCCGCGGATGAGGTGGCTAACAGGCTGACCATGGCCGGCACCGAGGTGAAGGGAGTGGAGTCTGTTGGCAGTAACTGGGAGAATATCGTTGTCGGTCAGATAACGGCGATTAATCCCCATCCCAATGCCGACCGTCTTACTTTGCCCACGGTTGATTTGGGCACTTCGCAGGAGACGGTTGTCTGCGGGGCGCCGAATCTCAAGGTTGGCGATAAGGTAGTCTTTGCCCGCGTGGAGGCACGGCTCATAGACCCTCAAAGCGGCAAGGTGGAAACCCTGAAATCGGCTAAGATTCGAGGTGTCTTCTCCAGCGGCATGGTCTGCTCGGAGAGGGAGCTGGGCATATCGGACCGGCATGAGGGAATTATGGTCCTGCCGGCTGAAGCGCCGATGGGCACTCCGCTGGCCGATTACCTGGGTGATTCTATCTTTAATATGGATGTTACTCCTAACCGACCCGACTGCTTGTCTATGATAGGCATAGCCAGGGAGATTGCCGCCCTGACGGGGCAGAGTGTGCATCTACCCGATGCCGGCTATGAAGAAGCGGACCCTCCTGTGGATCAGCAGATAGCGGTGGAGATCAAAGCCCCCGATTTATGCCCCAGATACTGTGCCAGCCTGATTAGGGGAGTGAAGATAGGCGAGTCCCCGGGCTGGATGCAGGAACGTCTTCTGTCTTATGGTATGCGTCCCATTAACAACATCGTGGATGTCACTAACTACGTTATGCTGGAGTACGGGCAGCCGTTGCATGCCTTTGACTATGAGTGGCTCAAGAGCAAGAAAATCATTGTCCGCCGTGCCGATGATAGTGAGGTGATGGTTACCCTTGATGATGTGGAGCGGAATCTTTCCGGTGATATGCTGGTTATTGCCGACGGGGAGCGCTCGGTGGCGGTGGCTGGGGTTATGGGGGGGGCCAACAGCGAGGTAACCGACCAGACTACCTCAATACTGCTGGAGTCGGCCAGTTTCAATCCGGCGAGCATACATTACACCGGCCGGACGCTGGGTCTGGCCAGCGAGGCCTGCATGCGCTTTGAGAGGGGCATAAGTCCCGAGCTGACCATGCCGGCGTTGAGGCGGGCCACCCAGCTGATTGCCGAGCTGGGCGGCGGTAAAGCCGCCAGCGGTGTGGTTGATGTTTATCCGGGCAGTGTGGAGCCGAAGCCTATCACGCTGTCGGCCGGGGAGGTAAAGCGCTGCTTGGGGGTTGAGTTTAGCATTGAGCAGATGTTAAGCGCATTAACTTCCCTGGGCTTTGATTGTAAGCAGGGGGATTCGGAGGTTACAGCTACGGCTCCTTACTGGCGAACCGATATAAATCTGCCGGTTGATCTTGTTGAGGAGGTAGCGCGGGTTATTGGCTACGATGAGATTCCAATGACTATGCTCAGTCAACCAATACCCAGGCAGAACCCAGAGCCTGTCATTGGACTGAAGCGTGAGGCAAGCCGCTACCTTGCCGGCTACGGGTTTCAGGAGATAATCTCATATTCGCTAATCGGTTTGGAGGCATTGAATAAGCTGCTGCCTGAAACTCATTCTCCCGAACCTCTGCCCCTTCGGATGGCTAACCCGATGACCGCTCAACAGGAGTATCTTCGCCCTAACCTGCGGGCCAGCCTTTTAACTGCTCTTGAAATTAACCAGCGGCATGAGGATGGCGGTATCAGGCTCTTTGAGTTGGGCAGGGTGTATCACTCGAGAGCTAAAGACTTACCGAATGAGCCCGAGATGCTGTGTGGCATACTGAGCGGGTCTGGAGAGTCGGAGCAGGGTGGGGACGAGCTATTTGATTTCTTTGACGCCAAGGGGGTGGTAGAGGGCTTGCTGACCCGATTGGGTGTGGAAACCGCCTTTGAGGTTAGTGAGGATGAGACTCTGCGCCTGGGTAAACAGGCGGCGATAATTATAGGCGGTAACAAAGCAGGCGTTGTCGGTGAGGTGCACCCCAGAGTATCACAGGCCTTTGATATTTCCGATGCTGTCTATCTTTTTGAAATAGACCTGACGGTGCTTTTGCCTTCTGCTGCCGGTTATAAGATGTTCCAGCCAATACCCCGCTTCCCCGCCATAGTCAGGGATATGGCTCTGGTGGTTGATGCCGGCATAACCCATCAGAAAATCGTGGATATCGTCAGGGGCTTCTCGCTGGTGAGTCAGGTTGTCATATTTGACGTCTATTCCGGCGACCGGGTCCCCGTGGGCAAGAAGTCGCTTGCCTATAGAGTTACCTTCCAGTCGCCAACTCATACCCTGACCGATAAAGAGGTTGACAAAGTCCAGCAGCAAATCCTGAAGAGGCTATCCGGCGAGCTGGGCGCTACTCTGCGTTCCTGATTAGCTCCTTAAGCCTTTTAGCTATTCCCTCTAGTGGCAGCAGTTCGGATTCTTTGTCCGGGCGTTTCTTTATCTCCACGCTGTTTGTCTTAAGGGTGCGGGGGCTAACGGTGAGGCGGATGGGTATTCCCAGTAAGTCGGCATCGTTGAACTTTACCCCCGGGGACTCTCGGCGGTCGTCAAAAAGCACCTCTAAACCCTCTGCCTCAAGCTCAGCATACAGTTTTTCGGCAATCTCTGAGACCTCCGAACCCTCTCGGTACAGAGGGCAGAGATAGATATGATACGGGGCGATAGCCAGCGGCCATATAATACCTTTATCGTCGTGGTTCTGCTCTATGGCGGCGGCTAGCAGCCGTCCGAGCCCCAGACCGTAGCAGCCCATAATAACAGGACGGGAGTCCCCCTTTTCGTCTATAAAAAAGGCATCGAATTTCTGGCTGTAGACGTCGACGAGTTTGAATATATGACCGAGTTCAATGCCCTTGGTAGATACCAGTTCACTACCACAATTGGTACATTTATCACCCGCCCGGGCACCGGCGATATCCGCCAGAATGTCTGCTTTAAAATCTCTGGGATAGTTGACATTTCTAATATGGGTATCCGGCTTATTACCGCCGGCCACAAAGTTGGTACCCGATGTTACGGAGTCATCGGTGATTATTCTAAAGCCGCTCAAGCCTACCGGTGAGGCGGCGCCAGCGACGATGCCAGCCTCAATAACCTCGGCTTCGGTAGCCATGCGGAGCTCGGAGCAATGCAATTGATTATTCAGCTTGACCTCGTTCACTACAAGGTCTCCCCGGATAACCACGAAGACCATATCACCGTCAGCCACGTAAAATACCGCTTTCAGGGTATGGCTTTGAGGTATATTAAGGAAACCGGCCACCTCTTCTATGCTGCCCATACCGGGCGTGGTAACTTCCTCAATGGGCAGCGGTTCGCTGTTATCGATATTGTCCTTGACACTCACCGCCTTTTCGGCATTGGCTGCATAACCGCAGTTGCAGTAGATAATTTCGTCATCGCCATTTTCCGTCACCGCCATAAACTCGCGGGAATCTTTACCTCCAATGGCGCCGCTGTCGGCTTCTACCAACATGGTCGATACTCCACAGCGTTCAAATATGTTACGATACGCTTCAGTCATTTTCTGGTAGCTCTCTTCGAGTCCTGCTTCATCGATATCGAAGCTGTACAGGTCCTTCATGTGAAATTCGCGTACCCGTATTAATCCGCCTCTGGGGCGTGGCTCGTCGCGGAACTTGACCTGAATCTGGTAGAGAAGCAGCGGCAAATCGCGGTAGCTATGGATATAGCGACCGGCCAGCTGGGTAATAACCTCTTCGTGGGTTGGGCCCAGAGCCAGCTGGCGGTCACGGCGGTCATGAAGTGAGAAAAGCACTTTCCCCAGCACTTGGTCACGACCGGACAGGTGCCACATCTCGAAGGGCTGAATTACCGGTAGGTTTACTTCCTGACCGCCGGCCTTATTCATCTCTTTACGGATGATATTTTCTATCTTCCTCAGGACTCGCCATCCCAGGGGTAGATAGGAATAAACACCAGCCACGAGCTGGTTTATCATCCCCGTCCTTATCAGTAGCTGGTGGCTGATGGTATCAGCCTCGGCCGGTATCTCTCTTTGTGTCTTACCGAATAGCTTTGATATGCGCACTTTTAGCTCCTGTCTGCTTTATCATTCTTACCAGTTCTTGATAAGTCTGCCATTATTATCTTTCATCAGCCCCGAAACGACAAGTATAAAGTCAACGAGTGCCCAGAGTCCGGCTATTCCCAGGAAGATGACGGCATAGCCCCACATCCGCACAACAAAAAGGTAGGCGACACTCAAGACGAGCATCACAATTGCCGTTATAGTTCTCCCTATATAGAATCTATGGGCGCCGAATATGCCTAGGAAGAAAGTCAGCAAAACAGTGGCCAGCCTGGACTTGGGTGATATTTGTTCCATATTCATTCGTCTCCTTTAGTTCTGTCTAATCAGCTAAAACCTCTCCACCTCCGCCATCAGCACACTTATAAAATCCTTTTCCTTTATAGTTCTTATCTTCTCGCCCTTCTTAAATAAGATGGCTTTGCCTTTGCCGCAGGCGATGCCGACATCGGCGTCCCTGGCTTCGCCGGGGCCGTTGACTATGCAGCCCATCACCGCCACCTTTATCGGCTTATCAATCCTGGCTAGCTCTGTCTCTACCGCCCCGGCTAATTTTACTATATCAACCTCCGTCCTGCCACAGGAAGGGCAGCTGACCAGTATGGGACCGTGCTGGCGCAGGTTCAGACTCTTCAGGATTTCGTAGCCGGCGATTACTTCTTCTCTGGGGTGGGCGGTCAGCGAGACGCGGATAGTATCGCCGATGCCCATGTAGAGCAGGGTGCCGATGCCCACTGTGCTGCGGATAACGCCTGTTCTCGGCGTGCCGGCCTCGGTAATACCTATGTGTAGTGGGTAGGGTATTTTTTCGGCAATATCGCTGTAGGCTTCAATGGTGGTGGGGACATCAAAAGCCTTAAGGGAGACCTTAATCAGGTCAAAGTCCATGCTTTCCAGCAGCCGGATTTGCTCTAGGGCAGCCTCTACCATCTGCCGGGCGACGGGCAATCGGGGATTGTCCGTTTCGGGCAGGCTGCCGGCGTTTACTCCGATGCGGATGGGCACCTTCCTTTCCCCGGCTGCCTGAGCTACGGCTTTAATCTTCTCCGGCTCTCCGATATTGCCCGGGTTTAACCGCAGCCCGT
Source organism: uncultured Dehalococcoidales bacterium (assembly GCA_964598825.1). Classification (GTDB taxonomy): domain Bacteria; phylum Chloroflexota; class Dehalococcoidia; order Dehalococcoidales; family JAUXAP01; genus JAUXAP01. The sequence continues at coordinate 5,552 of CAZRDI010000033.1, read as the reverse complement.
CGCACCCGGCCTCCAGTGCCATTAACGCCAGCCGGTAATCAAAGTGAATATCGGCAATCAGGGGGATGGAAATACCCTTTTTTATATCTCTTATAGCCCGGGCGGCTTCGGCATCAGGCACGGCTACCCGCACCAGTTCGCAATCGCAGTCCTCAAGCTCTTTTACCTGGTTGATAGTTGACATAACATCACGGGTATCAGTGTTGGTCATAGACTGCACCGTGATGGGGGCGTTGCCGCCAACGGTTACGTTGCCAATCTGAATCGGTTTACAGGTTCGCCGGGGGTTCATGGTATTAAACTAGCTCCGCTTATTATACGTACAATATCCTGGAAGGTGATTACTAGGAGTAATGCTATTAGCATGAAGAAGCCGGTCAGGTGCACCATTCTCTCAATCCTTGGCGATATGCGCTTACCGCGGCGAATCCACTCAAGAAGGACGAAGGCGATTCTGCCGCCATCCAGGGCGGGTAGGGGAAGGAGTTGAGTTATGGCTAAGGCTATGCTGATAAAGGCGGTGAGTTCCAGTAGTGGACTTACTCCCGTCCTGCCTATTTCGCCTGTAATCTGGACGATTCCTACCGGTCCGGCAACCGTCAGCGGTACGGCACCTATAAGAGTGGAGATTATTCCGTTCTTGTATAAGATAAGCGCTTCAACGCAATCTCTGGCTCCCATTGGTATTGCCTGCCAGAAGGGGTAGTGCTGCCTGGCGACGGTTGCCTCTGATGTAATGGCGCCCACACCAATGGCTCCGTCGCCTTCCGGCGGTTTCCACCGGGGTATTAGCTGAACGTTTTCTATGGTTGAGTCCGGATGCTCAACATTTACGGTAATCTCGCTACCCAGGTTGAGCTGGATATAGCGGGACAGGTCACTGGTGTTTTGTAACGGTCTTCCGTTTATGCTGAGTAGTATGTCTCCGGCTTGAATGCCGGCGCTGGCAGCCGGTGAATCTGGCGTTACTTCCTCTACCAGTACCTGCCCGGTTACCATATTATGAGGAACCATAAAGGCAATTGAGAACAGGAGCAGGGGCAGCAGAAGGTTCATTATTGCGCCGGCGCTGAGCACCAGTAATCTGGTGGCAATACCCTTGCTGGCCAGGCCGCCGGGTGTGTCGGGGTCTTCCTCGCTGGCCAGCTTGTTAAAACCACCGAAGGGTATCGCGTTCAGTGAATAGCGTGTTTCCCTCCACTTAAATGATAGCAGCCGCGGGGGGAAGCCTATTCCAAATTCCTCCACTTTTACCCTGGTTGCTTTGGCGGAGATAAAGTGCCCCAGTTCGTGGGCAAAGACAAGCACTGACAGGGCGGCTATACCTATTAGTATGGTGATTACCATTGGCTATCTCCGTCGGCAAGTTGGTGGGCTTTCTCTCTTGCCCAGGCATCGGCGACTATGATTTCGTCCAGACCGGGATTGACTGTAGACTCATGCTGTTCCAGCACCTTCTCCACGAGTCTGGCGATGTCAACGAATTTAATGCGTTGGGATAGAAAGAGCTCAACGGCTGCCTCGTCGGCGGCGCAGAGCACGGCGGGGCAGGTTCCCCCCTTTTCCCCCGCTTCAACAGCCAGCTTGAGGCAGGGGAAAGTATCAGGGTCAGGTTGCTCAAAGGTAAGGCTGTTAATTTGGTTCCAATCAAGCCTGGGGAGGTTGGGGTTGGGCAGGCGTTCAGGGTAAGACAGGGCATACTGGATGGGCAGGCGCATATCGGGGTGGCTCAGCTGGGCTTTGATTGAGCCGTCGGTGAATTCCACCATAGAGTGTATGATGCTCTGTGGGTGGACTAAGACCTCAATATTCTCAAAAGGCATGTTAAACAGCCAGTGTGCTTCAATTATCTCAAGCCCCTTGTTCATCAGGGTAGCGGAGTCAATGGTTACCTTCTTTCCCATCTGCCATGAGGGGTGATTTAAAGCTTGCCTAGGGGTAACCCCTTTTAGCTGTTCCATTGAATAGTTACGGAAGGGTCCTCCCGAAGCGGTCAGGATAATACGGGCTGCCTTTTCCTTTTCCCCGTTGAGGCATTGCCATATGGCGCTATGCTCGCTGTCAACAGGCAGAATCCGGGCTTTGTTCAGTTTCGCCTCGTTAATGATAAGCTCGCCTGCTATCACCAGCGACTCCTTGTTGGCGAGGGCGACATTTTTGCCGGCCTTCACGGCGGCCAGTGTAGAGCCCAGCCCCGAGTTTCCGGAGATGGCTATAACTACGGTGTCCACCTGGGGATGACGGGCAATGTCCTCCGGTGATAAAAATTCGTATTCGGTGTCAGACAGGTGAGTCTGCGGGCTTTTACCCTGATGATAAACAAACTTTGGTTTGAATTCATCAATTTGTTTTGCCAGCAGTTCAGTGTTTTCCCCGGCTGCCAACCCGACTATATGAAACCGGTGGGGTAGGGCGCGTACTACGTCAAGTGTTTGCTGACCTATGGAACCGGTTGAACCCAGAACAGCTAGTTGCTTTACTGCATTATCCATATCACGTAATAGTATACCACGATGCCGGCAAAGACAACGCTGTCTATACGGTCAAGGAATCCCCCGTGTCCCGGTACCAGCCTGCCGGAGTCTTTTACCCCCGCATTGCGTTTAAGCAGGGACTCTGCCAGGTCACCGAGCTGACCGAAGATGCTGACCGCCACCCCTAGCAATGCTGCCTGCCACCAGCCGTTGAAGGGTAGCTGGAGGAATGTGTTCGGAATAAAGAGCAGGCTGACCAGGATAGCGCCAAAGAGCCCAGCTATGGCTCCCTCCCACGTCTTGCCCGGGCTGATGTTTGGGGCGAGGTGGTGCTTACCCCAGGCTCTGCCGATAAAGAAGGCAGCCGTGTCAGAGGCAAAGGTGATAAGCAGGGCGAAAAATACCCAGTTTCTGCCATCGTCCAGTCCTCTTAATGCCGTCCAGTGGCTCAGTAGCCAGCCTATGTAGAAGACTCCGGCTATTGTCCACGCCCAGCCGGTAAAAGCTCCCTCCTTTTGCCTGCGTATCAGGAGACATATGAGGGATAGCACCACTGCCGACGTTAATAAAAGAGGTATAGTCAGGTCATAGCTGCAATGGGGACTTGCAATAAATAGCAGGGTCCAGATTAAGCCGAAACAGGTGAGCAGTGGCACCTTTGCCGTAGCACCTAACCTGTAGAATTCAAAGACGGCAAGTACTCCCCAGATAGCTACTAATATGGTGAACCATGGTAGCGGTTTGTTAAACCAGATAGCAGCCACCAGGAGGGGAATACCCCACAGTGCAGTTATGACTCTCTTCTTGAGCATGCGGCTAACTACGACCCACCGAAACGTCTTTTCCTCTGGTTGTAAGATAGCAGGGCTTTTTCAAGCTCCTCTATATCAAAGTCAGGCCACAGAGTGTCGGTGAAGTAGAATTCGGTATAGACGGTTTGCCATGTCAGGAAGTTGCTGGTGCGGAGTTCACCGCTGGTGCGAATGAGTAAGTCGACGTCAGGCATACCGGCGGTGTACAGGTATTTACTGAATAGCTTTTCGTCTACGTCTTTAGCCGGGATGCCTTCGGTTATAAGGTGGTGCACGGCATCCAGAATCTCACCACGCCCCCCGTAGTTGATAGCCAGATTTAGAGTCATTCCGGCGTTGGTTTTAGTCTCCTCCACGGCGCTATTTATGATTAGCCGCAGGCTGTCTGGAAGCTCGCCAATACGTCCCAGGTGGCGGATTTTGAACCCTTTCTTGTGGAGCTCGGGGAGTTCTTTGCCCAGAATCTCTTCAATGAGTTGAAATAAATCGGCGACCTCATTTTCAGGGCGGTGCCAGTTTTCGGTGGAGAACAGATAGAGGGTTACATACTTTATCTGGCGTTTGCTGAGATACTCGAGTGTAGAGCGAAGGTTCTTTAAAGCCGCCCGGTGCCCTGCTAGCTGGGGTAAGCCACGTTGCTTTGCCCATCTCCGGTTACCATCCACGATGATGGCTATATGGTTAGGCAGGTGAGCGTCTTTTTTCATCTCCGATGAAGTAGCCGTTGTTCCATTCCCCAATGTATTAATAGCGAGCCTCTTTGGCAGTTAGACTTCAGCAAGCTCTGTTTCCTTATCCTGACCGGTTTGTTCGGCTTCAGTCGCAAAGCTGTCAATGATTTTCTGTAGCTGGTTTAGGGCGTGCCTGTGCTCGTCTTGTGAAATGTCCTTGTTTTTCTCCAGTTCTTTTAGTTCAGCCATAGCTTCATGTCTCAGATTGCGCAGTGCTATTTTGCCTTCTTCAACTCTTTTTCTTACCAGCTTAATTAGCTCCTGACGTCGCTCTTCGGTAAGCAGAGGGATATTTAGCCGAATCACGTTTCCGTCGCTGGTTGGAGTTAGGCCCAGGTCGGACTGCAGGATTGCTTTCTCTATGTTGCGTATACTGCTCTTGTCCCAGGGTTGTATTACGAGGAGGCTGGCTTCAGGCGCAGAGATGCCGGCAATTTGGTTAAGCGGAACGGGAACACCGGTGTAGTCTACCTTGACATGTTCTATTAAGGCGGGGGTAGCGCGGCCGGTGCGGATGGTGGCTAGTTCTCTCCCCAACGCCTCAAGCGACTTCCGCATCCTTTCTTCAGCATTCGTTAAAGTATGACTAATCATTTTCCTTTTCGCTGGATACCAGGGTGCCAATAGTGTCACCGAGCACAGCCCGTTCTATACTGCGGGGAGCCAGGAGGTCAAAAACTATTATAGGCAGCTTGTTTTCCAGGCATAGAGAGAGGGCAGTGGCGTCCATCACTTCCAGACGCATTCTTAGTGCTTCAAGATAGGTGATTTTGTCAAACTTCTTGGCATCGCGGTTTTTGCGGGGGTCGGCATTATAGACGCCGTCCACATTGTTTTTGGTCATGAGCAGGACCTCAGCCTCAATTTCTATGGCTCGTAGGGCGGCTGCGGTATCGGTAGTCATGTATGGATTGCCGGTGCCGCCAGCGAAGATAACGGCTCTATTCTTCTCCAGGTGGCGTATAGCACGACGTCTGATATAAGGTTCAGCCACCTGGTTGATGCCTATAGATGACTGGGTTCTGACAGTTACCCCTTCCCTTTCCAGTGAGTCTTGAAGGGCAAGAGCGTTTATTACTGTAGCCAGCATTCCGGCATAGTCAGCGGTAACCCTGTCCATTCCATCCTTCTCTGCTTTAGCCCCGCGCCAGATATTGCCGCCGCCAACAACGATAGCCACTCCCACTCCCATTTCCATCACCTGCTTAATCTGCTTGGCTATCTTGGCCAGGGTAGGGGTATCAATACCGTAGTCTGCTTCGCCCCCAAAAGCCTCACCGCTGAGTTTGAGTAATACGCGCTTATATTTGATGGTAGACATTACTCTATTTAGCCTCTACCGACTATTCTTCAAGTGCGAATCGGGCAAACCTGCCCATCTTTATGTTCTCTCCTGTCTTGGCGATAGTCTCGGTGATAAGGTCCTGAATTGTCATATCAGGACTCTTAATGTATGGCTGGAGAAGCAGGCATGCTTGCTCAGGTTCTATACCATCGTCGGCATTTTCTTTAGTAATGTCATCCTTTGAGATAAA
>CAZRDI010000032.1:0-12080 GCA_964598825.1 uncultured Dehalococcoidales bacterium | reverse complement strand
GGATTTCCTGGAGATGCAGAAGGAGAGGATGCCAGCGGTTGAGATAGCTATTGTTGCTGTGGTCTCAGGGGACGGGCTTAGTGATGTTTTTATTAGCTTAGGGGCGGCGGCTATTGTCCCCGGTGGGCAAACAATGAATCCCAGCACCAAGGATTTGCTCCAGGCTGTTGACTCAGTTGCTTCGGATAAGGTTATTATTCTGCCTAATAACAAAAATATAGTGCTTACCGCTGAGCAAGTCCAGTCCTTGACACCAAAGAGCATTGAGGTAGTGCCTACGAAGACAATTCCACAGGGGATAGCTGCTATTTTAGCCTTTGACTATGAGGCTGATTTAGAGACAAATGCCCAGGTTATGAAAAAGGCAATATCAACGGTAAAATCTATTGAAGTTACTCGTGCCGTGCGCTCGGCGCAGCTGGACGGGTTGAAAATTAAGAAGAAGCAGGCTATCGGCTTTCTGGATGGAGCTCTGGGTGGGGTAAGTGATAGTACTGCCGATGCTCTTAAGGAAGTGCTGGCCAGACTGGATTTAGATAAAGCCGAGGTGATTACCATCTACTATGGAGCTGATACCGAACCGGCTGAGGCGGAGGGGGTCAGTGTTAGTATTCGTGACCAGCATCCTCAGCTTCAGGTTGAAGTAGTTAGGGGTGGTCAACCTCACTATAATTACATCGTTTCTGCAGAATAATTAATAAGGGGGGTTAGCTGTGGCAGTTAAAATTATTACTGATAGTCTATCTGATATTACCAGTGACATGGCTGAAGATCTGGGGATTACTGTGGTGCCTTTGACCGTATTCTTTGGTCGCGAATCTTATCTAGACCGGGTTACTATAACCACGGATGAGTTTTATGACAGGTTGATTAATGGTAATGTCTGGCCTACTACCACGCAGCCTGCTCCTGGCGTCTTTGCTGATATCTATAATGAGCTGGCTAAGGAGACCGATGAAATCCTGGTCGTTACTCTGTCTTCCAAGCTCAGTGGTACCTACCAGTCAGCGCTAAACGCCAAAGATATGGCGGAGAAGAAGTGCCGTATTGAGGTGATTGACTCGCTGACAGTGGCGATGGGGCTGGGGCTAATAATTATCTCGGCTGCCAGGAAAACGCAGAGCGGGGCAAATCTGGATGAGATGGTCGACTTTGTACGCCGGGGTATGCGCCGGTCACATTTTATTGTGTACTTTGATACCCTTGAGTATCTGGCTAAGGGAGGGCGTATCGGCAAGGCAAAGCAGCTGATGGGCGCAATGCTATCAGTAAAGCAAATACTCACGGTGAAGGATGGCGAGATGGCGCCTCTAACCAGAAAGCGGTCTCAGGCGGCGGGTATGGATTATTTGTACGACTTTGTAGCTGGCTTTCCTAATATTGAGTCGTTGGCGGTGGAGCATACCACTCTCCCTGATGAAGCCGATAAACTGGCTGAGCGCTTCGGTTCTTTGTGTCCTGAAGAGAGTATATACAGGTCAACGGTTAGCCCGGTGTTGGGGACATACGGCGGTCCTAATGCCGTCGCAGTAACGGTTCTGGAGGCAGAAGGTTAGTAGTTAATGACAGTCAGGGTTGTTACTGATAGCGTCGCTGATTTGCCACCTCATGTAGCTAAAGAATTTGGAATTACCGTGGTTCCATTAAATGTGCGTTTTGGCACTGAGGTTTACCGGGACGGCGTTGATATGACCTCCGGGCAGTTCTACGATAAGCTGGTGCATAGCCAGCTTATGCCAACTACTTCGGTACCTTCTCTTGGAGCTTTTGCTAGAGCATATGACAAGGCGGCTGAAGAGACGGATGAAATACTTGCTATCATTCTTAGTGCTAAGCTTAGCGGTACCTATGATGTGGCGTTACAGGGTGTAGAACTGATGAAGAGGAAATGCCGTGTGGAGGTGGTCGATTCACAATGGGCGACTATGGCACAGGGATTCATAGTTATGAAGGCAGCCGAGGCGGCCAATTCTGGAGCCAGCCTTGATGAGGTGATAGACATAGCCCGAAAGACTATTACCCGCGTGGATTTTCTGGCTGCCTTTGATACGCTGGAGTACCTCAAGAGGGGTGGGCGCATTGGCAGGGCGCAGGTTCTTCTGGGTTCGCTGCTTAACGTAAATCCACTTATCACGCTGAGAGACGGTCTCGTTGAGCCTGCGGGCAGGACACGCTCCCGGGCTAAGGCGATAGAGCGTTTATATGACTTTGCTGTCGGCTATTCCCGTATTGAGGAGATGGCAGTAGGGAATGCTAACTGTCCTGATAAAGCTGATGCCCTCGCCGAACGGCTTGGCTCTAAATTTCCTAAGGAGCGTATATATCGCTCGAAAATGACCCCGGCAATTGGCACGTATACCGGTCCTGGCCTCTTGTTGGTAGCTATATTGGGAGATAAATAATAATATTAAGCTGAGTGAGTAGGTAATGGCAGTTAAGGTTGTTACTGATAGCACATGCGACCTTTCGTCCCAGGTAGTCCGGGACTTGGGTATTACGGTAGTACCAGTCTATGTGCGTTTTGGTGAAAAGGTCTACCGTGATGGGATTGATATAAGTCATGACGAGCTCTACCAGAAGCTGGAGACCGACCGTGTTTTCCCCACCACGTCTCAGCCATCACCAAATGACTTCACTGATGTTTATAAGGAGCTATCAAAGGAGACCTGATGAAATAGTTTCTATTCATGTTACTAATAAGTTGAGTGGTACTTATAACTCAGCGCTACAGGGTAAGGCGGTGGTAAAGGGGAACTGTTGTATTGAAGTGGTAGATTCGCTTTCAGTATCTATGGGCTTGGGGCTGATAACCATAGCTGCGGCTAGATTAGCTAAGGCGGGTGAAGGTTTGCAGAGCGTGATGGCAGAGGTAAAGCAAGCCATTCCACAGATACGCCTGCTTGCCCTCTTTGACACCCTGAAATATCTACACCGGGGAGGTCGCATCGGTAGGGCTACGGCGTTATTGGGAAGCCTGTTGAATGTAAAGCCACTGCTGACTATGCAGGACGGAGAGTTTGTGCCGGCCAGTCAAGCTCGCACTCGTGCCAGAGGCATAGAGCGATTATTTAACTTTGCCAAAAATGCTTTGCATATTCAAGAATCGGCTGTTATCCATAGTACTTCACTTGGTGAAGCTAATTCACTGAGAGAGCGTATTGCTTCTATATCAGGTGAGGGGCATCAGACTCACCTGGCCAGATTAGGGCCAGCGCTGGGAGTTCACGGTGGACCGGGCGCTATAGCTGTAATAGTGAGGAGTGAAGTAAATAGCACCAGGTAGGATACTGGTGGAGGCAGAGCGGGATTTTTATGGCACTTAAAAATATTAGAGATGTAGCCAGGATACTATCTATTGTGCTTAATCCCTATTTGGTTTTATCTGTGGTGGTGGCAATAATTGCCTACCAGGAGAGTCCCAGTCTCGTAATCTGGGCTAAATGGACGGCAGTCACCCTGTCGGCGGCTTATGTTTTACCGGTTATATATATCCAGACAAGGATTTATGTGGTTGCTCACGCTACCGGAAGCCCGGTGGACGCCCGCTCTTTTTTCCGGGAGCAGCCGGCTCAAATGGCACTTCTGACATGTGTCTTTGGCATACCCAGTGCTACCATACTATATTTTCTGGGCTACCCGTTTAGTCTTATAGCCATTCTGGTCGGGGTAGCGGTTACGTCACTCCTGACTGCGCTGGTCAATAAATTCTATCGGGCCAGCTTTCATGTCGCTCTCTTTACCAGTGTGGTGGTTCCTCTGGGCATCATATTCGGTCTGCCCTCGCTGGCGGTGATACCTTTCATCTTGCTGCTGGGGGCGTCAAGATATTATCTCGGTGAGCATACTCCTCTGCAGCTGACGGCGGGCTTTTTTCTTGGCCTTCTGGTTGCTGCCGCTGTTTTTTACGGGTTCAGTATCCTCACATAAATATCGGGCAGGGCCTTGTTAATGAATGTTGGACCTTTGCGTAAGATTCTTGAGCTTGAGTGCAAAAAGGGTTATGTGGATTCGGCGGTAATCGGCGGTCTGGACAGATTTCTGCGTAAATGGGCAGGTCAGTCCATGGAGTTGATAACGGGTTCTGAGCAGCTAGAGCGTTTTCGCAAACTTAATCTGGTTGACTCTGATTATGCCTCGTTGACCAAACAGCAGCGTAAAGAGTGGGTAAGTAGTGTGCTTGACTGGCTGGTTGAGGTGGAGCGTGGGGGAGGGGAGAAGGGTGGAGCTAAATTGAAGTCGGTAGCCGGCAAGCTACCTTCCAAGCCTAAAAAGCAAAGGGTGGTGACCGGTCAATCTATTGAGTCGCCTGTTACCGTTGTTAAAGGCATTAGCTCAACTCTGGCAACAAGATTTGCCAAGCTGGGGGTGGGGACAGTCCGCGACCTGCTATATTTCTTTCCCCACCGTCACCTTGACTACAGCCAGAGGAAAACCGTCTCGCAGCTTGCCGAGGGGGCTGAGGAGACTATTATTGCTAATGTGTGGCAGTCTCAGGAGGTCAGGCTGGGCGGCAGGCGGAGCACTGAGGCGATTGTCGGGGACGAGACGGGTAATGTGAGGGTGGTGTGGTTTAATAACCCCTATCTTACCAAGAAAATGCTGCCTAATACCAGGGTGGTTCTCAGCGGCAGGGTGAGCTTATTTAACGGGCGGTATGTGTTTGAGTCTCCGGAGTGGGAGATGGCTGAGGATAAGGATTTGGTTCACACCGGTCGTATGGTCCCGCTCTATTCTCTCACGCAGGGGTTGCGTCCTCGCCGGGTGAGGCAACTGATGAAGGAGGTTGTAGACCAGTGGGCATGGCAGGTGGAGGACTTCTTGCCTCCCGATGTGAAAAAGCACTGTAACCTTCTGGAGCTACCCGAGGCTATAAGTCAGGCTCACTACCCGGAGGACGAAGCGTTGAAGGACAGGGCGAGGGTTCGGCTGGCTTTTGACGAATTGCTTCTTCTCCAGCTGGGTGTATTGAGCAAAAAGCGTGACTGGCAGGAGAGCCAGCCGGGTAATTCTTTTAGTACCGAGGCATCGGTGATAGATGTCTTTTTACATTCCCTGCCTTTTGAGCTGACGGCGGCTCAACACAGGGTGCTTAAGGAGCTTTTAGCCGATTTGCAGGAGACGAGACCGATGTCCAGGCTGTTGCAGGGGGAGGTCGGTAGCGGTAAGACGGTGGTGGCTCTGGTAGCCTTGCTGGTGGCGGCTGCCAACGGCTATCAGGGGGCGTTTATGGCACCTACCGAGATTCTGGCCGAGCAGCATTTCGCCACTATCTGTCAGCTTCTGTCCAGGGTGGGGCAGCGGGAGGAAGAGGAGGACTACCTGCATAGCTATTCCGGGCTTTTAGACCGTCCCCTTACCGTGATGCTGCTTATCGGTGACGTTAGCCAGTCCAGAAAACAGGAGCTTCAGCAGCGTATTCAGGATGGGGACGTGGATATTATTGTCGGCACTCATGCCATTATTCAGAAGGGGGTGGAGTTCCACCGGCTGGGGCTGGCGGTGGTGGATGAGCAGCACCGGTTCGGGGTTGCCCAGCGCTCGGCGCTGCGGCAGAAGGGGTTCAGCCCTCACGTGCTGGTGATGACGGCTACACCTATCCCGCGCACCTTGGCCCTGACCCTGTATGGCGACCTTGACCTATCGGTTATAGATGAGCTCCCCCCGGGCCGGCAGGTGGTAAAGACGAAATGGCTCAGGCCGGGGCAGAGGAATAGCGCCTATGGCTTTATACGCCGTCAGATAGCTGAGGGTCGTCAGGCTTTTATTATCTGTCCTCTGGTCGAGGAGTCCGAGGCTATTCAGGCAAGGGCGGCGGTGGCTGAGTATGAGCGTCTTTCCGGGGAGATATTTCTTGACCTGAGGTTGGGCTTACTTCACGGGCGTATGTCGGCGGCGGAGAAGGACAAGGTGATGCGCCGCTTCCGTTCCGGCAAGCTGGACATCCTGGTTTCAACGGCGGTGGTGGAGGTCGGTATAGACGTGCCCAATGCCACCGTGATGATGGTGGAGAGCGCCGACCGCTTTGGTCTGTCGCAGCTGCACCAGTTCCGGGGCAGGGTAGGACGGGGGCAGGAGCAGAGCTACTGCATGCTGCTGGCGCAGAGCCCATCGGAGATTGCCCGGCAGCGACTTGACATAATAGAGAAAGTCCAGGACGGCTTTCAACTGGCCGAGGAGGATTTAAAATTGCGGGGTCCGGGTGAGTTCTTCGGTACGCGGCAGAGTGGGCTGCCTGACCTGCGCATGGCTAAACTCTCCGATGTGGGGCTGCTGGAGCTGGCGCGGGGTGAAGCCATAAAACTCTTCCAGGTAGACCCAGGCTTAGAAAAAGCCGAGCACCGCTTGTTAGCCAGAGAGTTGGCCCGGGTCTGGACGTCAGAGGCCGGCGAGTGGAGCTAGAGAGTCAATAGTTCGAATCCAACTTGCTCTACCAATCGGAATTGAACAAAGCATGGCTAAACAAGCTATGCTTTTTATTTTTGATCTAATATCAGCATTGTGTTAGAATTGAATACTTTAAGGAGCAGTGTTCAAAAGATGGAAGTTGTGGCACTTATTGGAAGCCCGAGAAAACAGGGGAATACAGACATCATGGCCGAAGAGGTACTGAAAGGTGCTGGCGATGCCGGTGCAACTACCTCCAAGATATATCTTGACGATTACCTTGTCAGGCCTATAGCTGAAGTCGTTGATAATACTCGAAAAAGAGACGACCCGCGCCGTGATGACGATTTTCCTCAGTTGCTGGAACGTTTTCTTAATGCTGATGTGATAGTCTGGTCAACACCTGTCTACTGGCAGGGTATATCAGCCCAGATGAAGTGCTTCCTTGACCGTATGTCTTCCTATTTCAACCATCCAGAGTATGTAGACAGGTTCAGGGGTAAGGGGCATATTGTCCTGTGCGCATTCGGCAGACCAGAAAAAGAACACGGTGATTTTATAACTAAGCCGATGAAACTTGCCGTTGAAACACTGCATGGAATATACCTTGGCGATGTCTGCACCTCGGTCTACCAAAAAGGAAAAGTTAGGCAGATGCCGGAGGTATTGAAGGCTTGCCGAGAGTTAGGAATGGATGCAGCAAAAAGACAGTAATAAATCATTTTCTAATGTGACGTGAGATCAGAAGATGCTGTATTGCCAGAATGAGCCCTTGTTTCTCAAACGCCAGTTCGGAATGCTTCCAATGCGGGCTACTAGCTCCAAATGTACCTCCCGTGCTATAATGTCATGTAATGACTGAACCTATTGTTATTGAGAACCTGAGCAAGTATTATAACAAGTTCCATGCACTGGACGGGCTGTCTATGACGGTGCCGGAGAATGAGAACGTCGGGCTCCTTGGCCCCAATGGTGCCGGCAAGAGCACGACCCTCAAGATAATGTGCGGGCTGCTGAATGCCTCCTCCGGTACGGTTCATATTCATGGCATTGATGTGGGGAAGAAACCCGAGCGGGCACTTTCCAGTATTGGCGCTATTGTGGAGACGCCGGAGTTTTATCCCTTTTTCACCCCTGAGGAGACCCTTAGCTACCTCGGCAGGCTTCGAGGCATGCGGGGCGACGAGCTAAGGCAAAGGATAAAGGAGGTAATTCGCCTGGTCAGGCTGGAGGAGTGGATTAAGGTCAAGATAGGCAAGTTCTCCAGGGGGATGAAGCAGCGCCTGGCTCTGGCTCAGGCTATGTTGCATGACCCGCCGGTCTTAATTCTGGATGAGCCGGCCCTGGGGCTTGATCCCAGGGGGGTGGTGGAATTTCGGGAGATAATCGGGGAAGTGGGGAAGGAGAGGACGGTTTTCTTCGCCTCGCACCAGCTTGTTGAGGTTACCCAGATATGTAATCAGGTGGCCATAATAGACCATGGTCATTTGCTCGTTTACGATAGCATTGCTCAGTTGGAGGGAAAATACCAGTCTCTTGAGCGTGCCTACCTTGAACTGACAGGAGGGGCTATTTGAGCGAATTTGAAAAGCTAAGGGTAGTTATCGGGTATGAGTTCCTGAAGCACCTCCGTAGAAAGCGGCTTTACGTTGTGCTGGGGCTTACGCTCGTTGCCGAGCTGGTGGTGCTTATTATTCTGCCGTTACTGATGGATGGCTATCCGGACAATGTAATGGTGATGGCGGCTATGCTTACCATTGGTCCGAGCCTGGCGACGATTGGGGCTGTCTTTTTTGCCGGAGATGCCATAGCCGGGGAGTTTGAGGGTAGGACCGGCTTTATACTTTTTACGAACCCCGTCAGGCGGCTCACACTGGTAATGGGAAAGTACCTGGCGTGCTGCGCCGCGGTGATATTGCTCATCGCTTTCGGGTATGCCATTATTTCCATCTCTCTACTGGTGATATACGGAAGTGTCCCGATTGAGACAGTTAAATCGTTTGGACTGTGCCTCCTCTATGGCGGCAGCGTTCTCTCGGTAACCTTTTTATTCAGTTCGGTGTCAAAAGGAGCCATGGGAGCCACTGTGATGACGCTTGTTTTCATCATGATTATTTCCAGTGTTATTGAAGCGGTTCTAATGATGGCGGATAAGCCGGTCTGGTTCCTGTTGTCTGCTGCCGGTGACAGTGTAACTACTGCTTACGGGGGAATGGAGATGTTCATGGGGTTGATGGGAGATTTGCCCCGCGGTATGAATGCTCTGCCGTCCGGATTTTTTAAAACCCCGGACCTTAATCTCATAATTGCCGCAATGGTGGGCTACTTGGTAGTGGGCTTAGCCTTGAGCGTCTGGATAAGCAAGAGAAGGCAGTTAGCTTAGACTGTTCTCCCTGCTTAAAAAACCACCTGGCCTTATTCCACGGAGGGTTGATTGCAGTTACAGCCTAATTGTCGCACAACGGCAATGGGTATTATGCCCCACACCGATATAGAGAAGGCTCTGGAGCTTTCCTTTAGCTTTGACATTCCCTTCTGGCCCCAACTTCCCAGGGTAAGTTTCTACGAGGACATGTACGTCCAGGTATCGGAGAACTTTCCCGGAATAGTTCTTGATGTTGAGGGTGAAAAAATCGGCTTTGAGAATGCCAGGTTTGAAGAGGAGGTGGGCGGTTATTCCCGGAAGATGGGCGAGCCTGAAATCTTTACTTTGAGCTGGAGCTATTCTGCGGTTTATCACCGTTTTCTGGACAGGGAGCTTAAAAGCTACCCCGCCGTCAGGGGGCAGCTGACCGGGCCGGTGAGCTTCGGGTTCAAGGTGGTGGATGAAAGCAACAGGCCAATTATCTACAACGATGGAATAAGGTCTCTCCTGTTTGACTTTATCCAGAGGAAGACGAATGTCCAGTACCGTGCGCTCAAGGAGAGAAACAGCAATGCCTTTGTCTGGCTGGATGAGCCTGGGCTGGGGTGGGTTTTCAGCGGTCTGTCCGGCTATAACGATGTCCAGGCTAAAGAAGACTACAAGAGTTTTCTGGAGGGACTGGAAGGTCCTAAGGCACTGCACCTTTGTGCTAATGTTAACCTTCCATATCTTCTGGGGCTGGGGATTGAGCTTTTATCCTTCGACTCCTACCAGATGGAGTTGATGTCCAGAGGGTATGCAGGCGATGTAGCCGAATTTCTAAGCGGCGGTGGGATTATCTGCTGGGGGATTGTGCCTACCGATTCGGTAAGCCTTGATAAAGAGACGCCGCAGACGCTTGCCGGGCGGCTGTCAGGCTACTGGCGGGTAGTGGAAGATAACAGTAGCATATCAGCCAGGCAGATTGCCGGGCAGGCGTTACTTGCGCCAGCGAGGTGTTGTCTGAAGAATATCGGGGAGGTCGGTGCGGCTGATAGCCCCGCAGGTCAAAAGGTAGAGAGCTGTCAGATGTCCAGCGTTGAAGAAAGGCTTGTTGAAAAGGCTTTTGCTTACCTGGGAGAGCTTTCAAAAATTCTTAGAGACGAATTCGGCTTGTGATTTCAGAGTGAGCCATAGGTTATCCATTCTGATTAGCTTTGTGTTATAATCTGGGCATATAGGAAGTTAGGGTGGAGATTTTAGCAGTTAAGCAAAGAATTGTAGGGTTGCTGACGGATGCGGCGAGCGAGGCGCAGAAACAGGGGAAGCTGCCTCCGGTGACCTTGTCTGATGTTACCTTAGAGCGCCCTCAGAATCCTGAGTATGGAGACTATGCCTCAAGTTTTCCTCTGAAACTGGCCCGGGCAACCGGGGTTAAGCCGTTGACTATCGCCGAGGATATAGTGGGGCTTATAGCGTCCAGCCCTGAGATTGATAGCATTGTTGCGGCGCCACCGGGGTTCATTAATTTCACCCTTAAAAGTGACTGGCTGACAAGCCAGGTAAGCTCAATCCTGTCTGCCGGTGATGATTACGGTAATATTGGTCTGGGTCAGGGTAGCCGGGTACAGCTAGAATTCGTTAGCGTTAACCCGACGGGCCCGCTTCATGTGGGGCACGGTCGCGGTGCTATCCTGGGCAGCACTTTAGCCAATGTCCTTGTCGCCGCCGGGTATAGTGTGGAGAGCGAATATTATATCAATGATGCCGGCAACCAGATGAATGCCTTTTACCGCTCACTCTATGCTCGCTATCAGCAGTGTTTGGGTATTGATGCCGAGATGCCCGGTGAGGGTTATTTTGGTGACTATATGGTTGATTTGGCTAAGGAGATTATTGAGGAGAAGGGAAATAGTTTCCTTAATCTGCCTGAGACGGAAGCGGTGGCACAACTGGGGCAGCTCGGCTCGGAGAAGATAATAGCCCAAATCAAGAGCGGACTTGAGCTCCTGGGGGTGAGCTTTGATGTATGGTTTAGTGAGCAGAGTCTCTATGATAACGGGCAGTACCAGACGGTAATGTCGCTCCTGCGCGAGGGGGGCTATATTGCTGAAAAGGAAGGTGCTACTTGGTTTGTATCCACCGCCTTGGGGGAGGATAAAGACAATGTGGTGGTGCGCAGTGACGGTTCGTCCACCTACTTTGCCTCTGATATTGCTTACCACTACAATAAATTCCTTGAGCGTAATTTTGACAAAGTAATTAATATCTGGGGAGCTGACCACCAGGGTCACATATCCCGGATGAAAGTAGTCGTTGGGGCACTGGGTGTTGACCCTGAGCGACTGGAGGTAATAATCTCCCAGATGGTTACTTTGCGTCGTGGTGGCGAGCTGGTCCGGATTTCCAAGCGCAGCGGTGATATCATTACTCTGGGTGAGCTGGTAGAAGAGGTGGGGGCTGACGCCTGCCGCTTTTTCTTTTTATCCCGCTCAGCCGATAGCCAGATGGACTTTGACTTGGAATTAGCCAAGAAGGAGTCGCCGGACAATCCCGTCTACTATGTCCAGTATGCCCATGCTCGTATTGCCAGCATACTTCGTCTGGCTCAGCAGAGAGGGATTGATTATGGGGGTGGGGATGTTTCCTTGCTTAATGCCGATGCCGAATTGACTTTAATACGTAAGATGCTACTCTTGCCTGAGATACTTGAGATAGTAACCAGCACCCTTGAACCCCACCACCTCACCTATTATGCTCAGGATTTAGCTACTGTCTTCCATAGCTTTTATAAGCAGTGCCGGGTTATTTCTAAGAACGAGGCATTAACTAAAGCCCGTCTCAAGCTGGTAGAAGCAGCCAAGATTACTCTGGCTAACACACTGCACCTTATGGGGATGACGGCGCCGGATAAGATGTAGGGTATCAGCCACTTACAGTCCTTCGCGTTTATATTGCTGGGCTGTGGCACTGTAGATTTTTGGGCTGTTCTGGCTCCACCAGTGCTGCTCTTCGGAAATTTTCCCCTTAATCTTTGCAGGGACCCCAACCACGAATGACTTTTCCGGGATTTTCATTTTTTCCTTAACTATACAACCGGATGCAATTATAGAGTAGTCGCCGACTTCAGCATCATGCAGAATGGTGGAGTTCATACTGACCAAGACATTGTTTCCGATTTTGCGTCCATTAGAGACAGCACCGTGGCCAATGATTACATTGTCTCCGATTGTAACATCGGTAATGGGGGGCTGGACCGGTGACCCCGAATGGATAACGCAGTTATCTTCGATAACGGTATTCTTGCCGATTGTTATCTTGCCCATATCGCCCCTGATTACCGCACCGGGCC
>CAZRDI010000031.1:0-12224 GCA_964598825.1 uncultured Dehalococcoidales bacterium | reverse complement strand
GAGCAAATTTAACGTAGTGGCTGGTCGTCTCTGCACTGTGCTTTGAGTGCCAGCACTCAATACCATCGACGTAGTTTAGCATATATTCTTCAATAATTCTCGTCTGTCCGTCAAGGTCGGGCGTTATGGTTACCAGGGATGTCCCGTTCGGGTCGCTGGGATGGGCATGCACCAGCACGCCGCCGGCATCTCTAATCAACCCTGACGCTTCAGCCAGTGAAAGCGGGTACTTGGGCACATCACACTGAACCAGATACCTGTCAAACGCCTCCTGCCGGTTACTGACAATCCCCTTCTTTACCAGGTAGTCCGCTATATGGGGGCGGCCGAAAGCTCCGTCAACGCTATCCTGAATATTCTTGAGGTCTTCACCGGTAAATCTTTCTCTATTCTCTTTATCAAACTCGACATTCAGCTTCTCCAGAATCTGACGCGCCCTTGTCTCCCTATGCTCTCTCATCAACTGAAGCTTATCTTTTAGCTGTTGATTCCGGATGTCATACTGATACCCCAGAAAGTCCAGTGAAACGGACTTGTCCATATACCGGAACGTCACATTTAATTCTATCCCGGGGATGTAGGCTATGCCATATTCCTCAGCCAGAGCCACCGCCCTCTCCTGGCAGACTATAGAATCGTGGTCGGTTACTGACATCAAACCGATGTTTCTCTTCTTTGCTTCTTTGAAAACATCTTCAACGGAGAGAGCACCATCCGAACCGGTACTGGTATGGATATGCAGGTCTATCTTCATTTCCCCTTATCTCTTCCCCACGCCGATTATGTACCAGTCTTCAGGCGGTTCGTGCCGGGTATCAACTATCAGGTGAATGATATTGAGATCGGGGTACGCCTCCTTCAAACCGTCCAGGTCCACCGCCTCAAACTTCTTTTTATTGTTAAGATAGGCTTCTTCGGTAAGTGCGTTTGATACATAATCCTCTTTGGTCCGCTTCAGTATCCGCCCGACGGCCACCTCCTGAGGGCAATCCGTCTGCAGAATGACAAAGGTAAGTCCATGTTTGGCGGCTATGGCAGCGGCACGCTTCCTCAACGACCGGGTAACGAAGGTGGCATCCAGCACCACACCGCCGCCTTCCTCAAGAGCCTCGTCCGCCCGCCGGAACATCTCATCATAGACCATCGTCCGCTTATCCATATTTGAGGCAACCTTCTCATCGAAAATATCCTCACCTTTCAAAACTTCCAGCCGGATAAGGTCAGAACGGAGAAGAGGGTAGCCCTTAATTCTGGCTACCTCCTCGGTCGTCTCGGTCTTCCAGGTGCCGGGTAGCCCGCAGGCGATAAGCAGGAAACCAGAACCCAGCTCTTTTTCTATATATTTTATAAAGGGTCCCTTCATTTGCTCGTCTCCTTTATTATTCGGCGTGTCTGCCAAGTACCGAAGTCACCAAACCAGATATACCCTTTTACAAGCTTATCAATCTGTTGGAAAGCCAAACTCATCTTCGGGTATTCCCTGTGTCCTTCCGTGCTCAATAGCTTCTTTCCAGGTTAACCTGTCATCTTTCAGGATCTCGAACTGTTTGTCATTGTATACCACGATAATCTTGTTGCCTTCCCAAAAGTGAGCGTACCAGCCCTTTATTATATGCGGCTGTAACTCATCAATCTCCCTCTTGGAACAAAGCACATGATAAATGTGCCACCTGCCAAAATGACCATCATAATCTATTGGCACACCATCTTCGGTTATTGTTGCTTTGTAGACAGCGAATTTGCCAACAATTGTTGGGTCATCCAACCCTTCGGCAATTACGACACCCTTTAAGTCCACTATCGCCTCCCTATTTATCCCGCATACGATTCGGCAAGCTCAAAATACCTTTTAGCCACGGCCAGAATCTCTCTCTTTTCCTCTTCAGAGATGTAGGGGTCGTCAAGCTTGAAGCTCTCCACCTTCCCCCGCACGCAGGCAAAGTAGCCCTTGTAGAAATCAAGCAGCTCCAGCAGTTCTTTATCCTGGCTTTCGTCTACATAAGCATTAACGAAGCCCTGCGACAGATCAGCCCGACCATAGCGGTCTAAGTCCATAGCCAGAAAGGAAACCTCCGCAGCAACATCGCAGTACCTGAACCGGTCATTAAACTCTATGCAATCGTAGATGCAGATGTTATCGGTAAAGCAAATATGGGCGGCGTGCAGGTCGCCGTGGCAGTCCCTTATCCTGCCATCGGCTACCCTTTTCTGGAACAAAGGAGCATTCTCAGAAGTAAAGCTATTGGTATAAGCCTTGATACGCCGATACCGTTCCTGGGAAATCGTGTTGCCAATGTATTTTACGGTCTGGGTGAAGTTCTCCTCGGTATTTCTGGTAATCGTGTCAAGGTCACCAAAGCCGCTGACAACCTCCGCCTTCTGATGGAACTCGGCAATCCTCTGCGCTACCCTGGTTATCATTTGCGGTGATACCCGGTTACCTGCCAGTAACTCATCCATCATCGCTTCCCGGGGGAGACGGCGCATTTTCACCGCATACTCTATAACTTCACCCCACCCCCCTATAGAAATATCACCCTTATCCCGGGTGATTGGCACCACACCTAAATAGGCATCGGGGCAGAGACGCCGGTTAAGCTCAACCTCCCGCTGGCAGTAGAACCGGCGTTTATCCAGAGTGGTATAATCCAGATAACCCAGGTCTACCGGCTTTTTCAGCTTATATACATAGTCATCTGTCAGGAAAACAAATGACATCTGGGTCTGCATCAGTTCAATTCCCGACGTGGCATCGGGATAGGCTTTCGGGTCCAGCAGTGCTTGAGCCAATTCCGGTAACGGCAATATCGTACCCTCCTCTAGAACTTAACCTGAGAGGTCTTTAGCCAGCCCGATAATTCTTCCAGCACACCCTGGTGGTTAGCCCTGGTTACAGTTACTAAATTTACCTGAGGCTGGCGTTTGATAGCATCCGCCCACGGATTGGGATTGAGCATAACGGTTCCCAAGACCCTCTTCCCGCTGTCAATAACCTGTAAAACGGCTTCCCTGAAGCTGGTTGAAAATAGCTCCATCTTCCCGATTTCATCAATGATTACTAAACCGCGCTCTTCCGCTGCTTTACGAATGGCCGGCACGCCCACACGGTCTAAGCCATCAACGTCAACCCCATACTTACTGACCCGGTATTGGCTGTGAATATCAATGTGAGCCAGTACGACTTCCTGCCTGTCCAGGGTAATCAGCCTGAAACCCTTCCTTATCCCCCCACTACGCATTTCCTCGGTATAGAAACCACCAGCTTTACCCTCCATTCCGGCCACTGCCTGCTTGATAAGGCTGGTTTTTCCAGTTCCCGGTCTGCCAGTGAGCAAATAAACTTGCTTCATAGGCTTCTACCGCTACAGGATATTAGTCCGACTGAAGAGCCGCCTGAGCCCTTTTTTGCTTCAGCTTCTTGCTCTTACGCCGATGCTTAATGATAGCTACCTTTTTACTTTTATTCATCGTCTAATAATATAACCTAAATTAACCCTTCCCGCCACCTCCAGCCTGAAAGACCTCAACAAATTTGGCAAAGGAGCGGTCGTAGGTACTCTCCACGTCAGGGGGGAACACACAGGCCGGAAGCTCATTAAGCCCCAGGTGAAAGGCGATACACTCACAGCACTTACCTTTCCTGGAGCAGGGCTCATAAGTGCAGGGACAATTAGCTTTATTGACCTCAATATTGCACTCCATTTTAACCTCTCTTAAAGGTAGCGCTTTCTCATCGCCGTTGATAGCTCAACCAGCAGCTCCAGAGTGTGACCGGCTGCCTCCTCAGATAGAGTTGTCAGCGTGCAACTGGGAGTCAGTAACGACTGCTTAATCAGTTGCTTAAAGGGAATGCCCTTCCGTGTAAAGGGCGCCATCGCCTCCTCCAAGCGGTCTTTGAGACTGGCTACCGACTCCTTAGTCAGCGCCTCCGCCTCATTGGGAACAATGCCCCAGGCAATAGTACCGCCCTTATCCAGAAACTTCCTGACTTCGGCAGGATAGAGACTCAGCGACTCAGCATAGTTGTAGGCGTCAAAACTCAAGATGTCAACACTGGTGTCCAGCAGAACCGACCAGTCGGTATTGCCGCAGCAGTGGACTCCCTTCAGCCCGCTAATGCCGCCAAAGACCTCTTCCAGCAGGCTGATAACCTTCTCCCTGGATATAGAGACAAAGGCCGAGCCGAAGGAAGACATATACGGCTCGTCAACAAAGATAATGGTATTTTTGGAGATTTGGCGTAATTTCTTTTCCTGCCAGCCCGCCTTGAGCCTGAGCAGCTTGGCTGCGGCGTCACCCAGAACGTCATCATAGATTACAGACCGCTTGTCCTTATCGGTAACGGTTAAACCCCAGCTAAACGGCCCGGTTACCTGCCCCTTGACCGCCAGAGGCGACAGGTCTTTCAGGTTGAGGAAGGCGTGAAGACCCGCCGCATATTCAGGGCCAACAGGATATTTATCAAAATCATCCTCTAAATAAGCAGCATACAGCTGCTCCAGCGGCTTGTCCAGATCCCGGGAGCGGTCTACATAAATACTGTTCTCCTTGAGCACCACACCGGGAAATCCCTGGCTGAACTGGACATACATATTCTCCAGAAAGGAGCGTTTAGGCAGCTGAGGCCAGGCGGGAATGTCCTTAAGATAATGGCTGACCTGCGAGCATGCCTCAGACGGGTCAATATGGGGCGTGCTGCCAATAACAGTAGGTAAACAGCCAAATTCTACACGGGGCATAAGGTTCAAGCCTCCCTACCTTCAATCTTTAATATATTTACTTATTAGCAGGTCCAGTTTTTTCTTCTGTTCGGCTGGTATAAATTGCGGGGCAGTGACAATAGCCCCCCTCAGAGCCGTTACACAGCCGCACTCGCGCTTCCCGGGTATTCTGCTGGCTGCCAGCTTGATAATTTTCCTGGCAGCATCAACATTTTTATGCAAAATATTTAAAATGACATCTACCGTAACCGGCTCGCTCCCCTCCCACCAGCTATCGTAGTCAGTGACACAGCCGACCACAGCGTAGCAGATTTCCGCCTCGCGGGCTAACCTGGCTTCGGGCAGTGCCGTCATACCAATAATGTCAGCCCCCCATGAGCGGTAGAGTCGTGATTCAGCCCTAGTAGAGAAGGCAGGACCCTCCATAGTCACATAGGTGCCTCCTTTATGAACATCAACCCCCACCTCCTGAGCCGCCTGACATACAATCTGGCTCAGTACCGGGCAAAAGGGCTCGGCAAAGGAGACATGGGCGACAACACCGTCACCAAAGAAGGTATTAACCCTATTCCGGACGCGGTCTATGAGCTGGTCAGGAATAACCAGGTCGCCGGGCTTTATCTCTTTCTTAAAGCTGCCCGCCGAGCAGACGGCGATAATTTGCTCCACCCCCAGCGACTTCAGGGCGTAGATATTAGCCCTCACCGGGATTTCGGTAGGCAGGATACGGTGCCCCTTGCCATGCCTAGGCAGGAAAGCAATGCCCACCCCACCCAGCTTGCCTACAACAATAGAATCACTCGGCTTACCAAAAGGCGTATCCAGGTTTATTTCCTCAATATCAGTCATGCCCTCAATATCATACAGCCCCGTCCCGCCAATAATCCCGATTTTCGCCTGTGCCATTAAGAAGTCTCCTTTTCTGGCCCAATTCTTATACCTGACAGCCAATACCTCAGCCAGTATATCATAACACCCGCACCCGGCATGATACCACTACTCTGGACGGCGACTCAAGTCACGAATTCGTCAAAATCAAACGCCAATTGCACCAGAGAAGACTCCAACAATTTTAATAAAATCACAACGCTATTTTTATGAGCTATTAACTCAACCACCCTACAATGAAAATATAGATAAACGACCTGGATAGAGTGGGAGTAAAGAAATGACCGGCAACAACAACGATAAGAAACTGGACGGGATACTCAAGCAGCAAAGGGTCATGACACCCATGACATTACACGAGCTGGCTACTATATCAGGCGTATCACCCTCTCACCTGGGTCGTATAGAGAGAGGAGAGAGATTCCCCTCAGCCTCAATCCTGCGAAAAATAGCTAAACCACTAGGTTTCAAGGAAAGCGAGCTATTCACCCTGGCCGGCTATTTGTCATCACGGTCGGCGGGCATAGAGGAAGGAACCGCCAGCTACAGCGGCGGGCAACTTGACCCTTATGCAGGCAAGATATTAAGCCAGGAGCCAGTTGAAGTGCAGCGCACCGTCATCGGAATCCTCGGCATCCTAAAAAGTATTGCCCAGGCGACAGAACGAACACCTACTACCTAAAAGGAAACCAGAAGCGAACATAAGGAGAGAAACAATGATTAAGACCGTCATCAAATCGCAAAACGACATGGTAATAGTGTTTGATAAGAAGGGAGAACAAGTCCCCGAATATCAGGGACGATACGGGGTAGTAAGGGAAAGCATCCTGGAAGACGCACCGCCGGACACAGTATTTGCTAATGGTTTCACCGAAGCCGCCGAACTGAGGAAAGTCTCAAGAGAAGCCTGGTAGCCCATTCTATCTTCCCCCACCCCCTGTTATTCCCACAGCACACCTCATACTCAGCCGTGCCATCGGCTATCTTCTTTTATATCACAAGGCTATTTTACCAACGCTACAACACAACTTTCCCTGCTAAACTTGCCTTTTGTCGGATTATGTGCTATAGATTAAATGACTACTGGCAATTTTCGTGCTTTTGTGATACAATTGGCACGGCTACAAAACATTGGTGGAGGAAAGCTCCAATATGGAAAGCACAATTACAGGGCACGAAATCACAACTCTTAATACCCTTCTAAAAAAAGTATATAGCAATGGGGGATATGATTTCCGCGGTTATAAACACGGAACGGTAATGCGCCGCCTGGAAGGGAGACTTTACTCCACAGGAACCAGAACATACTCGGAATACATAGAATTTCTCGATGACCATCCCGAAGAGTATCAAAGGCTTGCCGACGTCCTTACCATAAAGATAAGCGGTTTCTTCAGAAGTCCGTACGCCTTCCAGCAGGTAACCAGAATTGTATTACCCGAACTGGTATCCCACAAAAAGAAAGGGGGAGAACCAGGCTTGAGGTTCTGGAGCACCGCCTGCGCCCGAGGACAAGAACCGTACTCCATAGCCATATTGCTTGCCAAATCCCTGAGAAACGAACTAAACGACTTTGATGTATCAATCTATGCTACCGATATTAGCCAGCAGGCCCTGAGAGATGCGCAGAGAGGGGTATATTCGGCAAAAGAGATAGAGGGTCTCACCCCCACCGACCGGGAAAGTTACTTCGTCCACCGTAACGACTCCTATACGGTAAAACCCGACATCAAGCAAATGGTCAACCCCTCTTATTTTGATTTGGCTTCACCGGCAAAGCCACCTTTCATGGGCATTGACTGCATATTTTGCTGCAATGTTCTGATATACCTGCAAACACAACTCCAGGAGAGGGTACTGGGCATGCTGTATGACTCACTGGCTACCCCGGGCTACCTGATTCTGGGCGAGGTGGAGACGCTAACAAGCAATCTGAACGAGAAACTGGAGTGCCTTGATAACAAGGCAAGGATATACAAGAAGAAGAGGAGGAAGTATGGCTAAAAATAGGGCGTCTACTTCGGACATACTTAACCGTAACCAGATAGAGGAACAAACAGAAGAATCAGAGGAATTATACCGGAATATGGTCGAACTGTCTCCTGACAGCATACTCACCGCTGACACCAAAGGTGTGATTATAGGATGCAATACCGCGACAGTAAATATGTTGGGCTATTCTAAAGGTGAAATAGTTAATAGACACTTCTCAAAACTGGGAGCCGTCCGATTGAGGGACGTTCCCAAATACATGAAATTGCTCACGTCTGCCTTAGGGGGAAAAGTAACCGAGCCGCTTGAGCTTGCATTCAAGCGTAAGGACGGGGCTCTCCGCCTGGCCGATGTCGGCGTTAGCCTGCTAAAAGTGGGTGGCAAGACCATTATTCAAGCAACGTTGAGGGACATGACTGAGCGCAGGCAAATGGAGCAGGAAATACAAACCAAAAATGAGCTGCTGGATGCACAGAACGAAGAGCTGCGTTCAGCTAACGAGGAACTACGCGCTGCCAGTAAAACACTAGAAAAATCTGAGGAATTGTATAGAACGATGGTTGAACTTTCTCCTGACAGCATACTCACCGCTGACACCAAAGGTGTGATTATAGACTGCAACACCGCGGCAGTAAACACGTTAGGCTATTCTAAGGGTGAAATAGTTAATAGACACTTCTCAAAACTGGGAGCCGTCCGATTGAGGGACGTTCCCAAATACATGAAATTGCTCACGTCTGCCTTAGGGGGAAAAGTAACCGAGCCGCTTGAGCTTGCATTCAAGCGTAAGGACGGGGCTCTCCGCCTGGCCGATGTCGGCGTTAGCCTGCTAAAAGTGGGTGGCAAGACCATTATTCAAGCAACGTTGAGGGACGTGACTGAGCGCAGACAAATGGAGCAGGAAATACAAACCAAAAACGAGCAGCTGGATGCACAGAACGAAGAGCTACGTTCGGCTAACGAAGAGTTGCAGGCTACCGAGGAGGAACTGCGAGCAAGCAATGATGAGCTAAGGGAGGCACAGGAGCAACTAATTCGCTCGGAAAAGCTGGCAGCCATAGGGCAGCTGGCGGGAGGAGTGGGACATGAGCTCAGAAACCCTCTGGGGGCAATCAAGAACGCCGTTTACTATGTCAAAGGGAAGGTAGCAAAGAGTGAACTGGCACAGAAAGAGCCCCGGGTTATAGAATTCCTTAACATTATGGATGACGAGGTAAACTCCTCCAACAAAATCATCGGCGACCTTCTCGGGTTCTCCCGCACGAACAAGCCAACCGTATCACCGACAAGGATAGAACAGGTGATTGAGAACGCCCTCTCTCAAACACCTGTTCCGGAGCACATTGAACTAACTAAACGGCTAGATACCAACCTGCCTGAGGTTGAGATAGACCCCGGCCAGATTCAGCAAGTACTCGCAAACATAATTACCAACGCAGTGCAAGCCATGCCGGATGAAGGCAAACTGACAATAGACACCACAAAGAAAGGAAACCTTTTAGAGATAGAAATCGCCGATACCGGGGGTGGTATCCCTGATGAAGCCATAGGCAAAATCTTTGACCCCCTGTTTACTACTAAAGCCAAGGGCATAGGATTGGGTCTGGCGGTGTGTAAGTCAATCATTGACCGGCACGGGGGACATATTGAGGTAAAGAGCAAAGTGGGCAAGGGAACTATCTTTAATATAAAGTTGCCACTGAAGGTAGCCTGAAGGAGGCTCGGAATGGAAAAGAGTAACGGGAAAACCAACATTCTGGTGGTTGATGACCTTCGGAGCATGCGCTTGACCCTGGGGGGGATACTTGAGGACGAAGGACATAATGTAGTCACTGCAGAGAACGGCTACCAGGCTATTGAAGCGGTAAAGAAGACTCACTTTGATATCATCTTTATGGATATAAAAATGCCGGGAATAGACGGCGTTCAAACCTTCAGGGAAATCAAGAAGATAGACCCCCAGGCAGCGGTAATCATGATGACCGCCTACTCAGTAGAGGACCTGGTGAATCAAGCCCTGTCAGAGGGTGCTTATACCGTTGTCTACAAATCGTTCGATATTGGCAAAATCATAACCATCATTGGAGAGTTGGCCCGTCATAGAGTCCTTATACTGGTGGTTGATGACGAGTTCGGCGACAGGGAAACGCTAAAGGCAATTCTGGAGGACAAGGGATACCGGGTAGCCACCGCCCGGGATGGGAGCGAGGCGATACTGATGGTAAAAGAAAGGCACTTTAACATCATCTTTTTAGATGTGCGCCTGCCCGATATGAACGGGGTTGAGACCTATGAGCAGATTAAACAGATAGACCCCCGGGCAACGGTAATTATGATGACCGGCTACAGTGAGGAGGAGTTAATAGAAAGGGCGATAAGTCAGGGTGCTCATACCTGCATAGATAAACCCCTTGATATGGAGAGGGTGATAACACTGGTAGAGGGTATAGCCAGGGAGAATAGGTAATGAATCCGGATGGTGTCACCATTATAGTAGTAGAGGACGAGCCGGACATAAGGAAAACCTTATGCAGCATACTGACGGAGGACTCCGGGCATAAGGTCATTGGACTGGAAAGAGGAACTGATGCCCTACAACTCGTACGGAAAAGCCCTTTTGACATCATTGTTGCTGATATAAAATTACCTGATATTAGCGGAATGGAGATACTGGAGCTGGCCAAGGAAATAAACCCTGATGCAGCGGTGATTATGATGACCGGCTACGCCAGCGTGGAGACAGCAGTAGACGCCGTAAACCAGGGTGCCTATGCTTATTTCGTCAAGCCCGTTAACCCGGATGAGATGAAGACCACCATTACCAATGCCCTAAAACACCAGAAACTCTCACAGGAGAACAGGAGACTTGTCAATGACCTGCAACAGTCTAATATGCAGCTGCTTGAAGCCAACGAGGAATTGCGAAGTGAAATCACCGAGCGCAAGAGGGCGGAGGCAACGCTCAGAGAGTCAGAGGAGAAGTTTGCCAAGACTTTTCGCGCCAATCCTCATCCGGTCTTTATCACCCGCCTTGATGACGGCAAGTTAATAGAAGTAAACAACGGCTTTACGCACTTCACGGGCTATAGCCAGGAAGAATCGATTGGCCACACTACAGATGAGCTCGGTATCTCGGCGACTACCGGGGGGCGCGGAGTAATAATACAGAAACTCAAAGAAGAAAACAGGATCAGTAATGAAGAGCGGCTCTACCGCACAAAGTCGGGCGAGCTGCATACGGGACTACTCTCAGCCGAGGTCATTCCCATCAATGGCGAGAAATGTGCAATTGCCATCATAACTGACATCACCGAGCGCAAGCAGGCTGAAGAAGCACTAAGCGAGTCAGAGGAGAAGTTTGCCAGGGTCTTTCGCTCCAGTCCTAACATACTCTCCATCTCTACGCTTGAAGACGGCACATATATAGACGTTAATGACAGTCTCTGCCGTGTTACCGGCTATAGCCGTGAAGAGATGATCGGCCACCCCGCAATTGATTTCGGTGTCTGGACAAAACCGGAAGAACGCGCCAAAGTGATGCAGACACTGGAAAAGGAAGGCAGGGTCAGTGATGTAGAGATGCAATGCCGTAAGAAGTCAGGTGAGATGCACACAGTACTGTCCTCATCCGAGCTAATCCACATCGGTGGTGAACCGTGTGTAATCACCGTGGGGATTGATATCACCGAGCGCAAGAAGGCTGAAGAAGCACTCAAGGAGTCAGAGGAGAAATTTGCCAAGACCTTTCGCGCCAGCCCTGATGCAATTTCCATCGTTACAGTTGACGATGGCAGAATTATCGATGTTAATGAGGGCTTCACCCGCTTTAGCGGCTATAGCCCTGAAGAGGCGATTGGTAAAACTGTAGTGGAACTCGGTCTCTGGGCGAAGCCAGGGGAACAGGACAGGATGTTGAGTCTACTGAAGAAACACGATAGATTTTCCAATGAGGAATTTAGCACCCGCATGAAGTCAGGCGAGGTGCGCATAGGCTTGTTCTCAACCGAGATACTCAGCATAGGTGGTAGACAGTGCAGAATGAGCGTCATCAAGGATATCACCGAGCGCAAGCAGGCGGAGGCAACGCTCAGGGAGTCAGAGGAGAAGTTTGCCGGGGCCTTTCGCGCCAGCCCTGATGCAATTTCCATCGTTACAGTTGACGATGGCAGAATTATCGATGTTAATGAGGGCTTCACCCGCTTTACCGGCTACAGCCCTGAAGAGGCGATTGGTAAGACTCCGGTGGAACTCGGTCTCTGGGTAAAGTCAAAGGAACACGACAGGATGTTGGGTCTGCTGAAGAAAAACGTCAGATTTTCCAGCGAGGAATTTAGCTCCCGCACGAAGTCAGGCGAGGTGCGCATAGGCTTGTTCTCAACCGAGATACTCAGCATAGATGGTAGACAATGCAGAATAAGCGTCATCAAGGATATTACCGACCGCAAGCAGGCGGAGGAACAATACCAGACAATCATAGGAACGGCTCTTGACGGTTTCTGGCTCTCTAGTTTGGAGGGCAAATTTCTTGAAGTCAACGACGCGTATTGTAATATGATGGGTTACGCTCAGGAAGAACTGCTTGAAATGTCCATACCGGATATTGAAGCCGTAGAAAACCCTGAA
>CAZRDI010000030.1:1740-12305 GCA_964598825.1 uncultured Dehalococcoidales bacterium | reverse complement strand
ACCCGCGACCTGCGGTTTTGGAGACCGCTGCTCTCCCAACTGAGCTACACTCCTGCGTCCGCCAGAACCACCCCCTGATTCTATCACATCTGTCCAGATTTTTGCATACCCAAATTTAACCTAGCAAATTCTAGGCAGTATATCCCCAACCAGCATGTCAACTATCCGCGAAGCCCCCAGACAGGTATTCATCACCACCCGGCCGGGATGCTCCGCCCCCACCTCACCGATGATGGCAGCTTCTTTCCCGTAACGGTTCCCCCGCATGGCTTTGAGAACCTTATCGGCATCACCGGCGGCAACTACAGCCACCATCTTGCCCTCATTGGCTACATAGAGGGGGTCAAAGCCAAGCATCTCGCAGGCGGCGAGAACCTCCTCACGCACCGGAACCTTCTCCTCCTCAATCCTTATGCTCACCTTTGATTGCTCTGCCAGCTCGTTTAAGGTAGTAGCCAGCCCTCCCCTGGTGGGGTCACGCAGGCAACGGATGTTACGACTGGCATTCAGCATTTCAGCCACCAAGCCCCCGAGTGGAGCGCAATCACTCTCAAGCTGCGTAGAAAAGCTTAACCCTTCCCGCTTGCTGATTACAGCTATGCCATGGTCGCCCATAGTGCCGCTTAACAGCACTTTATCCCCCGGCTGTGCCCTGCTGCCGGAGATATCAACCCCTTCGGGTACCACGCCCACTCCAGCGGTATTGATAAAGAGCTTATCGGCAACGCCCCGCTGCACCACCTTGGTATCGCCAGTGACGATTTCCACGCCCGCTTCCTGAGCCACCCGGTGAATAGAATCAACAATCTGCTCAAGCTCACTCTGCATAAACCCCTCCTCAAGGATAAAGGAAAGGGATAAATAAAGCGGCTTGGCGCCGGACGTAGCCAGGTCGTTCACCGTGCCGCAGACAGCCAGCTTGCCGATATCCCCGCCGGGGAAAAAGATAGGGCTCACCACATAGCTATCGGTGGTAAAAGCCAGCCTGCCGCTAAAATCAAAAACGGCCGAGTCATCCAGCCTGGCTAAAAGGGGATTCTCCAGAACCTTAAGAAAGCCCTGCTCTATAAGCTCATGGGCCAGCTTCCCCCCGCTACCGTGAGCCAGCAGTATTTTATCCTCCAATATCTCCTCCATAGAGATAGCAGGCAGAGCAACTACCCTCCGAAGAAACCATACACGGGCCTACGGGATGCCGCGGGGTGCAGGCTTTACCGTAGAGCGGGCAATCAGGAGGACTTTTAACTCCCCGCAGGACCTCGCCGCAGATGCAGCCCTCCGGCTCATAGGTAGGGCCGGGGTCAATATCAAAGACAAGTTCAACATCAAAGCGCTGGTATTTCTCCCTCAGCTTTAAGCCGCTATCGGGAACCTCGCCCATCCCCCGCCACTGAGCAGGACAGGGTTCAAATACCTGCTCCATAAGTTTTATTGCATGCTGATTGCCTTCAAGGCGCGCTCCACGCCGGTAGGCAATCTCAACCTTAGATTCCTTATTCTCAACCTGAGCCACCAGCATATCAATACACTGCAATATGTCCAGCGGCTCAAACCCGGATACTACGCAGGGGATGCCGTAATCACGGGCGATGAATTCCCAGGGGCGGGAGCCGATAACTGTACTCACGTGTCCGGGGCATACCAGCCCGTGAAGCTTAACCTCACCCGAATCAAGAATGGCTTTAATCACCGGCGGGCAAAGCTTATGCATGGAAAGGACATAATAATTCTTTATGTTCCTCTCCTCTGCCTGAAGGATAGAAGCCGCGATAGTCGGGGCAGTGGTCTCAAAACCGATGCCGAGGAAGACCACGGGACGGGTAGGATTCGCCTCAGCCAGGTTAAGCGCATCCATAGTTGAATATACCATGCGCACATCAGCACCATCAGCCTTGCTCTCTCGCAGGCTGGAGCGGCTCCCGGGAACTCTGAGCATATCGCCAAAGGTGGTAATGATTACACCCGGAATCTGGGACAGGGCAATAGCCTTATCCAGGTCAGCATTAGAGGTAACACAGACAGGGCAACCCGGACCGGATACCATTTCAATGGTTTCGGGCAAGACCTGCCGGATGCCATATTTAAAGATGGTTACCGTATGACCACCGCAGAACTCCATGAGACGCGCCGGAGTTTTAGACCTGTTATGAATCTGAGACATTAACCCATCGGCCAGCTTAGAGTTGCGAAACTCCGTAATATATTTCAAGCCGCCTCCTCAGCCGCCTCGGCTATCTCCTGCAGAAGCCTCAGGGTTTCCTCAGCCTCCTCCTGGTCAAGGACATCTATGGCATAGCCGGTATGAACCAGCACATAGTCTCCTACCTTAACTTCCGGAGTAAGCCATATACCAATCCGACGACTTACACCCCCTATTTCAGCCTCCGCCTCCTTACCCTCTATTGACTTAATGAGTGCCGGGATGGCAAGACACATGCTCCCACACCTCCTGTTTAAATACCAGCAAAATGGGCAATCACCGCCTGTCCCAGGGAAACGCCGCCGTCATTACAGGGTACCACTTGATGAGTAAGCACACTGAAGCCTTCCTTCTCTAAAGCGGCAGTGGTTAACCTCAAGAGCAGCCGATTTTGAAAAACACCGCCGCTCAGTGCCACCTGAGCCATTCCCGTCTCTTTTGCAATCGCTTTACACATCATGATGATTATTTGAGCCGCAGTGTTATGAAACTTTATAGATATTATAGGTACAGGAACCTGATTTTTAACATCCTGAACTATAGATGAGAATAGTTCCCCTAACTTTACAACTTTAGCCCCTTCATCCTCAACAATAGAGAAGGGATAGCTATTAGATTCAAGCTCGCCCGCATCATCTGAAGCCAGCATCTCCAGTTCAACCGATGCCTGAGCTTCATAATCAATTTCTCCCCTCACACCGACTAAGGCGGAAACAGCATCAAAAAGCCGGCCGGCGCTTGAGGTTAACGGGGAGTTTATCTTTCGCCTCAGTTGCTGTTTTATCACTTCAAGCTCAGCCGGTTCAAGTTGACCGAGGGGAAGATTCTCCAGAGAGAAGCCCTCTCCAAGCAGGGTATAGAGATAACTTAAAGCCATACGATAGGGCTTCTTTATGGCAGACACACCTCCGAGCAGAGGCACATACTCCAGATGCCCCACCCTCTGGAAGCCTCGCCAGTCAGCGACCAGAAACTCCCCTCCCCAGATTGTGCCATCGGTACCGTACCCCGTGCCGTCAAAGGATACCCCGATAACAGGCCCCTCAACCCCGTTCTCCACCAGACAGCTTACAATGTGGGCATGATGGTGCTGCACCGGGACAAGGCTTAATCCCGGCTCCGAGCCGGATTGAACGGCATATTTTGCGGACAGGTATTCGGGGTGCATATCATAAGCTATGATTTCAGGTTCAATACGAAACAGCTTTTTATAAAGCTTAATATTATTCTCAAAGTGCTCCAGGGTTTCCTCGTTCTCCATATCACCGATGTGCTGGCTCAAGAAAGCGTGCTTATCCTTGGTGAGACAGAAGGTGTTCTTCAGCTCCGCGCCACAGGCAAGGATTTGCTTTGACTTAAAAGGAAGAAGAACAGGGTATGGGGCGTAGCTACGCGCCCGTCTTACCACCTGAGGTGTACCCTCCACCATATAGACACTGTCGTCATAACGGGCGTAAATATCACGGTTGTGAAGCAAGAAATAGTCGGCGATTCCCCTGAGCCTTATCAAAGCCTCATCGTTATCTTTAGCAATAGGTTCCTCACTGAGATTGCCACTGGTCATAACCAGAGGCAGCCCGGTATCCTTCAACAAAATGTGGTGCAGAGGGGTGTAAGGGAGCATAACCCCCATGTAATTCAGGTTCGGGGCTACGGCTGTGGATATATCGGACGAGCCGCGTCTCCACCTTAGCAGCACAATAGGACACTCAGGAGATTTAAGGAGCTTCCTCTCTTCAGGAGACACCAGACAGTGCTTTTCAACATCTTCCAGAGTGCCAACCATAATGGCAAACGGCTTAGAAGGACGCTTTTTTCTGACTCTTAGGAGGTTTACCGCTTCCTCACTGGTGGCATCACAGGCAAGGTGAAATCCGCCCAACCCCCTGATAGCCAGGATTTTCCCTGCTTTCAGCAAATCGCTGGCTGCTTTAATAACATCACTACATTCAATAGAGTTACCATCGCCGTCAACCAGCTCCAGGCTGGGGCCGCATGTGGGACAGGCGTTGGGCTGGGCATGAAAGCGCCGGTCTAAGGGGTCATTATACTCCCGCTGACACTCAGGGCACATTTTAAACTTGCGCATGGTAGTCTTGGGACGGTCATACGGGATATCCTCAATGATAGTAAACCTGGGGCCGCAATTTGTGCAGTTAGTAAAGGGATAGCGGAAGCGACGGTCGGCAGGGTCAAAAATCTCTCTCCGGCAATCCTCACAGGTAGCGATATCGGGCGATACTAACTGGTATTTTCCTTCCTGGCTCAGGCTACCGTGAATCTCAAAACCAGGGTAGCCCTTTGAAGAACAAAAGACGGTTTCAACCTTCTCAATGCGCGCCATGGGAGGGGCTTTTGCCTCAAGGTCATTCAGGAAATCACTCAGGGATGCCTCGCCTCCCTCCACCTCAATCTCCACGTTACCTGAGGTATTACGCACCCAACCCTTTAAGTTATGCTCATGGGCTAACCGATAGATAAAGGGTCTGAAGCCAACCCCCTGCACCACTCCCCGCACACTTATCCTGGCTAATTTCTCAACTCCCGCCAGCACCATCTGCCTCCCCCTCACACTAGATTGGTCATGTGGTAATTCTCCAGCCCTTCAGCTGGTAGTCCTTCGGAGGGCGAATTTCCTTAAGGAGATCCAGCCTACCCGCTTTCTCCAATCGTTGAATAATGAGAACCCAGGCGCAGTCCTTTGTGGAGTCAATTTCACATTTACCATTCTCCGCCCCGCCACAGGGGCCATTGAGCAACCCCTTGGCACACCTGGTTACGGGACAAACGCCGCCGGTCAGAGCCAGAATGCACTCCCCACAGCCGCCACACCTTTCTTCCAGAGTCGCCATCTCCCTGTCCTCCGCCCCCATGAAATGGGTGTTTTGCGCCGGGAAGACAGGAATATCGGGAAAGAGCTCAGCCAGGACCTGCACCCCTATTCCACAGGACAGAGATAGCACTGCATCCACGCCATCTACCTGAGGCTTAAGTGCAGATGCGGTCAGGTAAGAATCACATTGTTTTGCCGTCGTGGTTGCCTTAAACTTGAAGTTTTTGTTTCTCAGCTTTCCACCGAGTTCAAGTAATTGACTCAGGGTTTTGGCTTCTCTTAAACCCCTCGGTGGCTGAGTGCAACCATCACACCCCACTATCAAAACATTTTTATAAGGGGAAATATAGTCTAAAACCTCGTCCAATGGCTTCTGGGTTGTTACTATCATTGCTTCTTACTCTCCTTAGAACCAATAGCCGCTATCTTTTCACTGAACTGCACCAGTTCCTCATCAAGCCTCTCAGGGTACCTCGGGGCTACAGTGCAGAAATGCAGCCTGTCTTGAAGACCTATCTGGGATAGTCTTTTTATCAGCGCCTCTACAGAGTGCTGCGCTTTCCCGCTTGCCTTCTCCTGCTTACAATCATCTTCGGCGCAAGCCGCTATTAAAACCCCGTCCGCGCCCTGCCGGAAAGCCTCCAGGATGTGCAGGATGTCAACTCTTGAAGCACAGGGTAAATCTATGAAGCGAACATTCGGCGCAAGCGCCCCGTTCAGCGATGGGTAAGCCGCCCACTGACAGCGGAATATGAAAATCTTGGGCGTCTTCATCTCCTTCGAGAGCTTAGAAATTAAATTTGAAATACGTTCTTCTTCCCAGTTCTCCAGCTCCAGGGCTTGAGCCGGACACATAGCCACACACAAACCACAACCCCGGCAGGCAGTCAAATCAAAACTGACCGTTCCGGGGCTTTCCAGTTTAGCGGCGTCATAGGGACAATAAAAGACGCAGTTGCCACAAATAATGCACGAGTCTGCATCCACTTTTACCTTCAGGCTATTCCGCTTAAAGATTATAAGCTCTTTGCCGTAGCCAAGTTGTTCCAGCAGAAGGTTGAGCGCTAAGATTCTACGCCCGGCTACCGAGCTTCCCCTCTCAAAGCGACAGTAATCCTCATCGCAGCCAAGAACATGAATTTTATTTATCCCCATAACGATAGCTTTAAGAAACACTTCATCCGGGATACGCCCTACACAAGGAACAGAAAGGGGGATAAATTTAGTTACACCAAACAGCTTATCCACGCCGACCAGGTCAGGAGCGCTCCCTTTACAGGCGATAACCAATGTATCACTCTTGTACTCTTGCTTCGCCCTCTCCAGATAACTTGTCAAGGAATCTACATCATAGTAAATAACATCGATGGCTTTTGCCGGGCAGGCGGAATAGCAGATTCCGCACACCTGACATTTTTCTATCTCCAGAATAATCTTATTGGTTTCAGTATCCCTTTTTATCGCCTCAAAAGGACACAGGGAGGAACAAACAGCGCAACTACTACATGAATCCTCCGTTACCTTAAGTGCAGTTCTCTCCTCAACAGCTTGCTCGCTCACCTTAACCTCCATTCGTGTTCAGCGCAAGAGGACCCAACTCTGTGATTTCATCAATAAACCCATTCACCGTGGACTGAAATTTAGAAGCCTCAGACGCTGAAATCCATTCTAGTTTCAATCTCTCGGGCTCTACACCAAGTTGTGAGAGCATATTCTTGAGTAAAATCGCTCTTCGCCTTGCTTTATAATTGCCAGCGTTATAGTGGCAATCCCCCGGATGGCAGCCAGCTATCATCACGCCATCGGCTCCCTGAGCAAGGGCGTGCAGAACAAATGTCGGCTCTATTCTTCCCGAGCACATGACCCGAATTACCCTGAAATGCGGCTTAATCTTCATTCTTGACGTGCCAGCAAGGTCTGCCCCGGCATAGGAACACCAGTTACAGCAAAAGACTACGATTTTAGGAGTAAGGTCTGTCATAGCTTCTCCTCTTCAATTATTCGGTCAGTGATGAATTCTATTCTCCCCCCTACCTCTTCGGTACACTCTTCACCAAAGGTTAAATTATCTCTTATCTCTACCGCATACAGACTAATATCTTCAGGCACCTTATA
Source organism: uncultured Dehalococcoidales bacterium (assembly GCA_964598825.1). Taxonomy (GTDB): domain Bacteria; phylum Chloroflexota; class Dehalococcoidia; order Dehalococcoidales; family JAUXAP01; genus JAUXAP01. Next base: position 5,157 of record CAZRDI010000030.1, on the reverse strand, counting down.
TCCCAGCTTTCGCCCCAGCGCGAACGCCGTGGCAATGCCTATGCCATGAGAGGAAGAGATTTCCGCATCAGTCTTCAAATCCTCCAACCCCAGCCTATAGAGCTCTCCCGGTTTCCCCTGCTCAGTCCTTATAGAGTCGATTATAATAAGCCTATCATAGCCCGCCGTAAGGTCAAGGAGAGCGAGTCCGGCTTCGCTTGTCTCCACCGCTTCTACTTCAGGCTTCTTCTCCTTGAGCCTCCGGGCAATGTTGATTCCGACTCCATCATCAGTGAGAATCGGATTCCCGATTCCCAAAACGAGTGTGTTCATCCTTCACTTTTTGCTTTCTTGTAATGCTCAATGGTCTTTTCTAAAGTTGTTTTGGCCAAACGAGCGCAGTGAATTTTCGGCTCCGGGATACCACCCAGGTGATTTATCATCTCTTCTTCGCTTATTCCTTCGGCCTGCTCCAGCGTTTTGCCTTTAATCATCTCCATAAGGGCAGAACCGGCACTATAGGAGCCAGCGCACCCTATGGCCTGGAACTTAGCCTCACTTATCCGCTCCCCGTTAACTTTCAAATAAACTCGCATCGTGTCGCCACAGGGACCGGTATATGATAGGGAAGCACTGGGCTTTTCTATCTCCCCAACATTTACCTTGTTTACGACATACTCTATCGCTTTATCCGAATACCCAGATTCCTTTAATAAACTTACCTGTCCTGTTTCCTCATCCATAGTCGCTTTCTCTTTCTAGCAAAAGCCCCCTCAGACCGCAACCACTTCTTTGACTTCAGGTATCTGCTCTTTGAGCACCTTCTCAATTCCGTGCTGCAGGGTCATAGCTGCCATGGGGCAGCCATTGCAAGCGCCTTTGAGCGTCACCTTAATCACTCCTCCATCCACGTCCACCAGCTCAACATCGCCACCGTCTGCCTGCAAGGCAGGCCTTATCTGGGCTAAAACTGCTTCTACTTTCTCTCTCATGTTTTGCCTCCTCCTAATCTCTCCTCAACTTTTTTACTAAGTCCCCTTTAGAGTCATATACGTTCACCTCAAGCGGCATCCTGCCCGGTAGGGAATGGGTGGCACAGGCATGACAGGGGTCATAGGCTCTAAATGCCATCTCAATCATATTGAGAATCCCATCGGAGACCTCACCTTTGTGTATAAGTGATTTAGCCGCTTTCTCAATGGACATAAATATGGGGGCAGCATTATTCCCGGTAGCGACTATCAAATTGACCTTGGTAAGAATGCCCCTGTCATCGGTCTGATAGTGGTGGAAAAGGGTTCCTCTCGGTGCCTCCACTACTCCTATGCCCTCTTTTGGAGTTTCAGTTGGCAAATTCACTATGTCGGGAGAGGTGAGCTCGGGGTCGCGGGCAAGCTCCAAAACTCGTTCCGCAGCATAAAGCGCCTCAACGAGTCGAGCCCAGTGGAAAGCCAGAGTATTATGAACCGGCTTCCCGCCCAGCACCTCAAACATCTTTTCATAGGCTTCCTGAGCCAGCGGTGTTGCCATACCATCGGCCACATTCAGGCGAGCCAATGGTGCTACCCGGTAAACACCACTATCTTCTCCGTCAACAAACCCCTTCCAGCCCACGTTTTTAAGATAGCAGAACTTAACGTAGCTCCAGGGTTCAACATGTTCCCTGACGTGGTCAAGGTATTCCTGAGGTCTGAACTTGGCAAACTCCTTACCATTCGGGTCAACCACTCTAATCACGCCGTCGTAAAAGTTCACCTTATTATTCTCATCCACCATGCCCATATAGTACGTCCTGTGCTTGTAGACATCACCAAGGACGAGGTCAACATACTCTTTATTCTTCAGCACCACATCGTCAAAAAGCCCGAGGGCAACCTGGCAGAACTCCACTCCATATTCCCCGGCCTCTATAATTGTCTGCCTTTCTTCCTCGTTAATCGCTTTTGATACCCCGCCGGGTAAGCCACAGGTAGGCATAACCGGTTTTCCACCGATTATTCTCATGACGTTCCTCATCCTCTTCCGCATCTCTATAACCTTGCCACCAACCTCTAACCCAACCTTGCCAATGACTCCCAGTACATTCCTCTCCGCAGCCGGTGCCGTGGGACCAACCACAAAGTCGGGGCCGCCAAGGAAGACAAAATGCAGTATATGGTCTTCTGCCTGGAAAGCATTGTACATCAGCTCTCGTATCTTTTTCGCCGTTGAGGTGGGCTCAACCTTCCAGAGGTCGTCAAGAGCTTTAGTGGATGCCATGTGGTGAGCGGTGGGGCAAACCCCACAAATCATGGTAGTTATCCTCGGCATCTCCTCCGCCCCTCGCCCCTCAGCAAACTTCTCAAATCCTCGAAGCTCAGGAATCTGAAGGTAAGCCTTATCAACCTCTCCATCATCGTTAAGGAGTATTTCTATTTTCCCATGTCCCTCAAGCCTGGTTATAGGGTCTATCGTTATCTTTTTCATCTTGTGCTCCTACGCCACCCTCTTTCTTCTAAGTAGAGAAGAGGGCAGGCTAAATCTATAGAATATCCCTGCCGGGTCTTCGAGTCCGCCAACTAACTTTTCGACCTCTTCATCCGTCATCTTCTCTTCACCCTCAAGCCCAAGCAGGGAGACAATCGCTGAAAGCCCTCTCGCCCCCTGGTCAACAACCCCATCTACGGGACCGAAGCAGCCCCGGCACGGCATGTTAGCATTAATACAGGTTTCCCCACATCCCGAACGGGTGAATGGTCCGCAACAAATTAATCCCTGCTCAAGGAAGCATTTCTCGGAGTCGATTTTAATCTCCCACGGTCTTTTTATCTCTTTTATTGACAGCTTCTCCGGTTTCGTCTCATTCCTGGGGCAGGTATCACACAGAGCCTTATTAGGAGCTAGTACCGTCCCTTTCTCCGGCAGCTGACCGGAGAGAATGGCGTTTACTGCATTCATTACTGAATCAGGCGGTGGCGGGCACCCGGGGAGGTAGTAATCTACGGGGATGGTCTGGTCCAGAGTCTGCACCGTATCATAAAATTCCGGCAGGGTAAGTTCAATATCCCCAATCTTCGTCCTTTCCTGCGGAAGAGTCCCCTCCGGATTTTCTACGGACGGGGTATCCTTATAAACCCTCTGGAAAATGGTGTCTCTTGTGTGGAAGTTCGCCAGCCCTGGTATACCGCCTAAATGCGCACAAGCGCCAAAGGCGACCACCAGACCGGATTTCTGTCTCAGGAGCTTCACCATATCTTCCTGCTCCTCCAACCTCACTGCGCCATTGATAAAGCTCACTGCTATCTCACCATCTTTTAAAGCTTCGACATCCTTCCTTTTGAAGTCCAGTGCAACGGGCCATAGGACTATATCCACGGCATCCGCAACTTTCAGTATATCTTCATTCAGATCAACGACAGTCTCCTCACATCCGCCACAAGAAGCACACCAATAAAAAGC
>CAZRDI010000030.1:0-1640 GCA_964598825.1 uncultured Dehalococcoidales bacterium | reverse complement strand
ATGATTTTGAGATGAGCCCTCACCGTTCTTTGATCCATTCCAAGTTCAGTTGCCACCTTGGGAATCGAGAAACATCCGCAATCGCGCTTCTCAGCTAGTTCTATTAGTTTGTTCCTAATTCGCACGTGCCTGGCAACGTAATCGCGCTCATATTTGCTACGCATACCTCTCTTCTCAATATCTCCAAGTATTTGTTAACTCTAACAAATTTTAGCATCATAGCCTGTGACTGTCAATTTTTACAATCAACAGTAGAACGGCTTGACGAAAGGAACTCGCCACGCTAAACTTATTACAGACAGGTTACCTGACTTTTTGGCATTGACAATCTTATAAAAATCAACTACAATATTCGTCCAGAAAGATGAGAAATACTTCAAAGCCAGTTTTAACAGAACTTCCCCATCTACCGAATCTTGTAGTCCAACCAGTGCTTTCTGAATCGCAAAATGCTATCATGGAGTGTTATCGATGTTAATTACAGAATCGGGCTTCGCTTTTTGGAATCCTATCATCTGGGTTATTGCCTTTATAGTGGTTATGGCAATAGCCTTTTTTTTCAGGAGCCGCGGGCAGAAAGCCTACAAAAAGGATACTGACCAGGTAAAGATATTTATGTGTGGCGAAGAGGTGCCCGAGGCGGAGAAGCGACATGTAAGAGCCGACAATGTATACTGGGGATTCTTTGAGGCTCTCAAAGGCTACTATAGTGGAGTAATAAAACCGCACACCGGAATTTTAAACGACTACATAACCTCTTTCATAGCTATTATGGCTATATGTGCCATAATACTCTTTATTGTGAGGTAGGTTTGACTGGCATGACTATTAAGAGGAGAAGTATATGAGCCTTAAGGCATTCAAACGAGCTCTATGGGTTTATCACCTTAATACCGGGTCATGCAATGGATGTGATATTGAGATCCTGGCCGTGCTTACCCCCAGGTATGATGCCGAGCGTTTTGGCATTAAGCTTGTGGGCACGCCGCGCCATGCCGACGTAATACTGGCAACAGGCCCGGTGATTAAACAGATGGTTCCAAAAGTCAAGCGCATCTACGAGCAGACCCCCGACCCCAAGGTAGTGATGGTGGTTGGTAGCTGTGGTATTGAAGGGGGCGTTTTCTACGAATCCTACAATCTGGCGGGACCGATAGACCAGATTTTGCCGGTAACCGTTTATGTTCCCGGGTGCCCCCCCAGACCCGAAGCCATTATTGAGGGGGTAGCCAAAGCCTGGGTAAAGCTGGAGCAGCTTGAGCAACAGGGGGTGTTATAGGTGGAAATACTAAGTCCACAAGCAATAGTTGACAGTTTCAAAAGCACTCTGGGGGATGGGCTTGCTGATGCCAAGATTTATGAGCAGGAGGTTTGTGTTAAAAAGAACCTCTTCAGGACAATCTGGATACACGTAAAGCCAGATGCATTCAGAAAAGCTGTAGAGCATATTTGTCAGCTCCAGGAATACCCTCACCTGGCAATAATCTCATCCGATGACCGTGGAGATAAGGTCGACCTGACATACCACTTCACCATATATTACGCCCTGCACCTCCAAGAGATATCACTGGGGCTTCGTGTCAGTCTACCCAAGAATAACCTCAAGATACCTACGATTACTGACCTGATTCCCGGTGCAA
>CAZRDI010000029.1:0-12900 GCA_964598825.1 uncultured Dehalococcoidales bacterium | reverse complement strand
CATCTTACGCTTTTTTTGCCTCAGCCAGCGCCCGTTGCAGACAGGCTTTCATGTACCCTACTGCATATGCCGAGTAAGTATACGGCGCGCCAACCATTTCAAGCGCATGGTCCAAATGCACTATGCCGCCGTAGCCGGCATCAACGAGGGCTTTCATGGCCTTGTACATATCGTAATAGCCGTTATCCGGGAAGGTCTCGAGGAAACGGGGCACCGGAGAGCTGACATTGCGGAAGTGGAACTCCCAGGTTCTTTTATTAGTTACGAACCAGTGAATAGCCTCCTCGAGATTTGCGCCCATCCTTTCGCCGCCTTCTAGCCAGATGCCACCACAGAGGATTATTCCAACGTTGGGGCTGTTGGCGATTTGCAGCACCTCTTTGATGCTCTCAAAGTTCGAAAAAATGCGGGCTACCCCGGCCATCGTCTGATAACCCGGAGGGTCATCCGGGTGAAAGCCTATACACACACCGGCCTCTTCAGCCACTGGTACGACTTTTCTGATAAAGTAGGTCCAATTCTCCAGGATTTCGTCACGCGTGTACTCGCGCCCGAAGGCAAGTTTATTAACTTCAAAAGAGGGCATTTGGGCTCTTGCAATTGCGGGTGTTCCAAGAAGCACTGGGAATCTTGTAATTGTAGGTGCTGTCTCATCAAATTCCCGCGTCGCCGCTCCCCGGATGCTCGCCTCGCCGCCACGCTTGGTCGTCCAGACCCCGGTACCTCCCATAAAACCGCTGTTTGTGTAATGGATGCCGGCCTTTCCTAAAGTGCGAATCCAGTTCAGGTAATCTTCTATCAATTTGTCCCGACCGGGCATGTTCAGCACAATCTCCTTTGGCTGTATGGCAATTGGACCGCCGACGGTATAGAGACTGATGCCGGCATCGGCATACCGCTTCTTGATGGATAGCAGCCCTTCAAGATTTCTCAGCTCTTCCGGCAAACCCATTACCATAACGGTGTCCAGCCCCTGCTGCTTTGTGAAGAGCAGATATTCGTCGGTGGGCTGAGCCAGGCCAGGATACATGGCTATTATTGGGGTGTTGTCTGAGTGTTTTTTGTTGTCTACCATTTTTGCATTCTCCTTATCTGAGTGTGTATTGACCCGTTCGGGGAGTCATTTTATTTCTTGCCACCCAGCAGTAATCAGCGTGGGGTCAGCGGATGTCTTCTGCGGCAGCGCGGGCAGGTAATGCTTGTCTCCCTGAACCCGGGCGGCACCCGCAGCTTGGCACCGCACTCGCAGTCAATGGTCTTGTAGTCGTTTAGCCGCCACATCACGTCTGACGTCTCACGGGCACGCTGTATCTCACCGGGTTCGGCCGCTTTCTTTACGGGCGCCATCTTTGCCAGCGGAACGCTGCCAGCGGCAGCGAGCCCGGCGGCGGGGATAACACCCCCGCCCCCCTGATGCACCTGACGATAAGCCTGGTCATAGTTACTGAAAGAAGCACCGCCCATAGAGCGGAGGATACGTATTCTCTCCGATATAGGCGGGTGGGTACTGGAGAGGTCAGCGAATTTCAAACCCTTCTTGCGGAAGGGGTTGACGATATACATTGGTGCCGTGGCTTTACTAGCCGATTTCAACTGGCCGGTTGACGTCCCCAGCTTTTCCAGCGCCGAAGCCAGTCCCTCCGGATAACGGGTATACAGTGCTGACGAAGCATCAGCCAGATACTCTCTTTTACGGGAAATAGCCAGGTATATGAGTTGTGCCATAATCGGCGCCAGTATCATAAACACGAGTCCCACTATCAGAATGATTATCTGGGCCTGCCCCCCACCCCCAGACGACCTCCTCCTTGACCCGCCCATGCCGCCGAAAATGAGGAAACGAGACCCGTACCAGGCGAGAATAACAATGGTCCCCAGCAAAATACTGGTCATAGCCATAAGCAATACATCACGGTTCTTGATGTGAGATATCTCATGAGCGATTACACCCTGCAGTTCATCACGGTTGAGTTTCTGCAGCAGCCCCGAGGTTATGGCAACCGAGGCACGGTTCGGGTCCCGTCCGGTGGCAAAGGCGTTGAGGGCGGGGTCATCAATGATATATATATCGGGCATCTTCTCCAGCCCGGAGGCAATCTTCATCTCCTCAACTATGTTATACAGGCGGGGGTGGTCATCGCGGCTGATTTTCCTGGCACGGGACATGGTAAGCAGCAGACTATCCCCCTGAAAATAGCCGAAAAGGCTCATGGCAGCCCAGACAATCAGGGCAATAACGAGCCCCCCGATGGCACTATCGAAGAAGGCTAAACCCAGAAGATAGCCGAGCAATACCAGCAATACCCCCATGGCAATTACCAGTATCACGGACCTTCGCTGGTTGGACCTTATCTGCTCCCACATGGTAAAAAGTGCTTTCTAACTAACTAAAACTAACCTTTGGTGCCTCTCTCTCCACCGCCAGAGTAACCTCAAAGAATTCACCGGCTTTAAAACCAGTCATACTGGCAACGAAGTTAGACGGGAACATCTGCGTCTTGTTATTATACCTGAGTACCGAGTCGTTATAATACTGGCGGGAAAAGCTTATCTTGTTTTCAGTTGAGGTAAGCTCTTCCTGAAGGGCTAAAAAGTTCTGGTTAGCTTTAAGGTCAGGGTAGTTTTCCACCACAGCGAGGAGCCGGGATAAAGCCGAGCTTAGTTCACTTTCAGCCTTTGCCCTCGCGCCGGCGCCGGAGGACGCTATCTGCTGAGCCAGGTTACGGGCGTTAGTTACCGATTCCAGAGTCTCCCGTTCATGCTTCATATAGCCCTTAACGGTTTTAATCAGGTTGGGAATCAGGTCATAGCGCCGCTTTAACTGGACGTCAATCTGTGCCCAGGAATTCTTTACCTGGTTGCGCAGTCTGACCAGACCGTTATAGGTAGCTACAAGAAAGATAAGAATAACACCAACGATACCGAGAATAATCCAAAGAGCTAGCATCTGGAACCTCCTTACAGTATGAGTATTATTATTCTCTTTACTTCCCCCGAATGACTACGGGGCTTTAAATACTTCTTCCAGGAAACTGATAACCTCGTTCCCTGATTTCTTCATCGTCTCTGTCTCCCCGACCAGCTGCTCGATTAGCTGGGCAATCTCACCCCCATCAAACCACAACCCGTGCCCCTCCCCACACATATCAATCAGCAGCCGGGGCTGTTCACCAATTGTTTTCTTTTTCATCCTGCGGCTACAAATAGGGCACTTCCGCTTCTTCTCAGATGAGGAGGTATCCGGGGAATTAGTGATATTCTCAAGGAAAGGTTCTATACCTTCCACCTGATATGTCTTAAGCATGAGCTCCAGCTCTCCGGAGTCAAACCACACACCCTTACAATCGGTACAGTAATCAAGCTCAATATTATGATACTCAATCACAATCATACTTGACTTACAGACAGGGCATATCACCGCTTCAGCACCTCATTTAATGCTATCCACAGTGTATGTGGTCGGGCGAACTGTGTCAAGATATATAATGGTGCACTCGGCTAACCCGGTGTCTCAACCGCCCAACCTCCAGATTGCAGGTTTGAGTCCTATACGATGTGGCCAGTACATACCCACAGCACATCACGCGGCGACTCTCCGCCTTGAGCGTTTGAACACCTTAATACTTTCATGAACCAGCAGGAATATAGCCACAGCAACGAGAACGCTTACCCAATCACTGAGGACTAAGGGAGCAAACCCCAAAAACTTATTGATAAAAGGGGTATATATGGCTATCATGGTCAAGCCGATTGAAATAACAATGGACCACAGTATCTTCTTGTTGTTCCAGAAAGTTCTGCTGAAAAGCGAATCGTAATTGTATCTTCGTGATAAGATATTAACAAACTGGCAGAAGACGATAGTAGCGTAACTTAAGGTAGTAGCCCTCGGATAAAAAGCATGGGTCATGGTAAGCTCCACTCCCGTGCGCTGGATAAACATCCAGAAGCTGGCAAAGCCAAGACCACCCATAATAAATCCTAAAAACAGGATTTCAAGCATCGTATATCTATTCAAGATGTGCTCTCCCTGAGCCCGGGGTGGAGAAGTCATTAAATCTTTAGAGCCGGGGTCAAAGGTAAGCGCCGTAAGCGGCAAAATTTCTGCCAGCAAATCAATGGCTAAAACCTGAATAGCCAGGATTGGGATGGGCCAGCCAAACAGGGCTACGCCAGCCAGCCCTAAGAGCACAATACTCAGCTCCGCCCCGTTACTGGTCAGTGAAGCTAATATAGTTTTCTTAAGGTTATTATAAATCGTCCTGCCTTCCCGTATGGCATATACCAGCGTTGAGAAACTGTCATCCAGAAGTATAAGCTCAGAAGCTTCTTTAGCCACGTCAGTGCCAATGCTCCCCATGGCAACGCCAATGTGGGCGCTTTTTAGAGCCGGCGCATCATTAACCCCGTCCCCGGTAACCGCAACCACCTCTCCATCACTTTTTAGCACCTTAACAATCCGCAGCTTATCCTCCGGAGAAACCCGGGAGAAAATAAGAGACTCGTTGTCTTTCATAATCTTTTTAAGTTTCTTATCGTCCAGTTCGGAAAGCTCTTCTCCGGTAATGACAACCGCCTCTTTATTTTTAGGCGACAGGCTAATTTGCTGTCCCACCGCCTGTGCCGTGATAGCATGGTCACCGGTCATTATATAAGTCTTGATATGTGCTTCATGCGCACCGTCTATGGCTTCTTTTACGCCCTCCTTTGGAGGGTCATTCATTGCCATCAACCCCAGAAGAATTATATTTTTCTCAACATCCTCCATGTCGTAATCACGCTTTTCGTCTTTCAATTCCCTGTAGCCGAATGCTAAGACGCGCATTGCCTTCCTGGAGTATTCAACGTTCAATGCGTCAAGCATATCTATATCCTTCTTGGTCAGCTTGGCAGCCTTACCACGTTTATATATGAATTTACTAACTGAGAGTACAGAACCAATCGCCCCTTTCATACAGAGGACTTTTCTTTTACCAAACTGTCTTATGGAGCTCATCCTCTTCCGCTCGGAATCAAAGGGGAACTCTTTGAGTTCAGGATTTTCTTCGTCCTCTTTTGGAGAACGTGTCCCCAGTTTTGTTGATACGGTAATGAGGGCAGCCTCGGTTGGGTCACCAATAGGATACCAGCCGGGATGGTCTGCATCAGGTTCATGAATTTCTGCATTAGATGCCATAGTGGCGGTGTCGAGCATGATTTCTATTTTGTCAATCTCGTCCTCTGTGAGTTCTTTCCCACTGGAGTTTAGTATCTTCCCCTCCGGCTCGTAGCCCACGCCGGTAACCTCATATTGCTGGCCATCAAACCACAGATACGCTACGGTCATCTCGTTCTTGGTAAGTGTGCCCGTTTTATCTGTACAGATGACATTCGTCGAGCCCAAGGTCTCCACGGAAGAAAGCTTTTTGATGACGGCATTCTTTTTAGCCAGGCGAGCAACGCCATTTGATAGCGCCACAGTTATTTGCATAGGAAGCGCCTGGGGAACCACAGCCACGGCAATGCCCAGAGCATATATGAGCCCCAGGTTTATACCGAGCCCCTGCCAGATTGTAACGCCGAACAGGAAAACGGCAATTATTATGGCGAAAACAGTAATCCTGTTGGCGATAGACTGCATTTCCATCTGCAAAGGTGATTTTGACTTCTTTTCTTCCTGTGCCAGGCTGGCAATTTTACCCAGCTCCGTATTCATCCCCGTGGCTACGATAACCCCTTTTGCATCGCCTGAAGCAACAGTAGTCCCCAGATATGCCATATTATCCCGGTCCGCCAGAGACGACTTCTTTTTTATTGTGTTGCTATGTTTCTCCTGGGGCATTGACTCACCCGTCAGGGAAAAGTCATTGGTCCTCAGGTTGAAGGATTCAATTATGCGAATGTCAGCCGGGACTTTATCCCCTTCCTCCAGGTAGATAATATCTCCGGGCACCAGCTTCTCCTGAGGTAATTCAGTCAATTCTTTGTCCCGGTATACCTTCGCCGGAGATTGAACCAGTTTTTTAAGGGAATCCATAATGCGCTCTGCCTTGTATTCTTGGAAATAACCTATCCCGGCGTTCACCAACACAATAATGAACATAATTAAACCGCTTCCAAAACTGCCAATAGCGAAAGAAATAACCCCGGCAATAACGAGAATAATTACCAGAACCTCTCTAAACTGAAGCAAAAACTGCAACCATCTTGGCGTCTTCCTTAAAGCAACGAGCTGATTTTCGCCATATTGACTAAGCCGTTTCGCTGCGTCTTCTTTAGAAAGACCCTTCTCGCCTGTTTTTAGAGCGCCGAAGACTTCCTTGACCGATTTTAAATAGAAATCCGTTACTTCAGACATTGCATTGCTTCCTTATCGCTTCTCCTGCAAGCCACAACCCCACGCCTCAGGCATAATAGTACCCCCTGATACATAGCATGGAGAGACCTGCCATAGTCAAACAGCAGTTTAATTTTTAGCAGATAGTCCGTATTTGCCGGGTTAGCCAGCCCACCTCTCGGCAATATCGCCAGCCCGGGGCAACTTGTATTTAACACCCTGATAGGCTTTTATCATTAAGACTACCCACAGGATAAACGCTATCACCGAGAGAATCCATATGAAGACAGGACCGATAAAAGGTATCCAACCGAGGACACCAGTTACGACGGTATAAATACCGAAGACGATAATCGACTGCATAGCATGGAAGCGGACAAACTTGTTCTCATTCTCCAGCAGGAGAAATATGATACCGCTAATCCAACCTGCGACATAGCACAGTAGTCCGGCAATATTTTCATCTAATCCTGTTGAGGTCTTTGCCACTTATTACTACCTCCTCAGTTATCTCCATTGAAGACAAGATTATAACATGCTAAGGCAATAGTCAATAAACCGACACCTCACCTCCTTGCCAAAATAATTAACAGCCAACACTTGACAAATTAAACTTACGTGCTATAATATACTTAAATATATTAATGTTTAAGTTAATTTTATTAATATTCTGGTTATCCGTGGAGGTCGAACATCATGCCAAAAGAATGGAACGAACTCACACAAATCACTCAGGGCGAACCTATAGTTATTGAGCGCATCCGGTTTGCTAACCGTAACATCGCTGTGGAGGGCGAGTTTGAGCTACCACCACTGGCTCGCCTATCTGCTGAGAACCAAGTTTTCATAATGGCCTTTATCCAGTGCCACGGGTCAATAAAAGATATGGAGAAGATGTTCGGCATCAGTTACCCCACGGTAAAAAACCGACTCAACCGCCTGGCGAAGAAGCTTAAACTCGTCGAAACATATGCTTTCCCCGCACAGGAAGATATTCTGTCCGAGCTTGAGCAGGGTGAAATTACCGCTACTGAAGCGATAGAGAGGTTATCAAAATGAAACGTCCGCCATATCTGATGCGCGTACGCGTTAAAAATCAGGACAGGAAGATTAATCTGTGGATACCACTATTTATTATCTTTCCCCTTATCATCATTCTCTTAGTTATCATGTCGCCGTTTATATTACTGGCGACGGCAGCCCTATGGTACTTCGGCTGGGGCAAACCGCTGCTTATGATAGTCCCCGCCGCCCTCGGTTGCCTGTGCGCGTTACGCGGACTTGAGGTAAATGTCAACAGGAATGGGAAAGGATTACTTATTTCCGTCAAATAAACTAAAGCGGGAGGTTATATTATGGCTGAAAATCAAAAACGGATACTTGAGATGCTTGCCGACGGTAAAATCACCGTCAGCGAGGCGGAAAGGCTAATGGCTCTCACTGAATCCAAGGAGAGTATCAGGGACGAATCACCTGATACCGCACGCAGCACCAAACAATCCCCCAGGTATATGCGGGTAGTCGTACAGCCCGGTCCTGAAAGCGAAGCGGGTGCCCACGTAGAAAAAGTTAACGTCCGCATCCCGATGAACCTTATACGTGCCGGGATGAAACTCACTTCCCTGATACCGCCACATGCCGCCGATAAGGTTAATACGGCACTAAAAGAGCACGGTGCTGACTTTGACCTGCGTAATATAAAACCGGATGACATCGAGGGCCTGATAGAAGCACTCGGCGACTTTGAGGTGGACGTCGAGGGCAACCGGGAGAAGGTACACATCTACACAGAATGACCCCGGGAGCCTCCTCATCCACCCTCGTAGCATAGAACCAAACATGGAAGCTCTTGTACGATTAACCCTCTTTTACCTCTGAGGAATCAATTCAGTCGCCCCGATGCGTAGCGTGGTAAATCCCCGGTTGGATAGCCTCTCGGCAGCCACCAGCAGGGCTTCGGCATCATGATTCAACGGTGACACCAGTAATACAACTGCTGGGGGCGGCACCTGCTCACTGACACGTAACAGGGCAAGTGTTGCCGGGTGGTTTCTGGCAGCTTCTTCCACAGCCCTGCGCTCAAAATGGAGCATGTTGAGTAACTGCCGGGCCGACTGTGATGTAGCCCGTTCAAGCAGGGCGACGTTCCGCCTCAGCCTGCCAATGTCAGGCGGCTGGAGAAACCGGTGCGCAAATTCCACCGAGGTCAGGTCTTTTACCAGCACCAGCAGTTGCTTGAGTATCTCTCTGGGGTCCAGAACAGGCGTGGTGAGTACAACCTCCTGCCGGTTATAGACAGCCAGTGCCGTGGGTATTGACTCACTGGCCAGGGTCAGACCGGTTGTTATCAGGTTAAACGCCAGCTTATCCGCTTCCTCAGCATCAGCGACCAGCAGGTTGACCGCTATTATTGATGACTGACCGCCAGCCTCCGCATACTCATTAACGATTATCTGGTTCAATTTCAAAGTGTGTTTCCAGTCCACATGCTTGAGAGAATCGCCAGGCTGATAGTCCCGACTGTCAAAATACTCCACACCGCTTACCGGCATAGGCACGGCTTCCGTCAGGGGGGCCGTAGCCGTCATCCCCATGGCTCCCGTCTGCTCCAGATATCTCATTGCCAGCCATTCAGCGTATCTCGCCCTGGGAATCACATGCAGCTCAACCGGTTCAATAACCGAGTTTACCTGAACCAGACCCCGCGGGTCTACCGCCGACATCCTGATTTGAGGGCGTGACGGTCCGGCAAGCGGCGGCGTGAGAACAGCATCCAGCTGCGTCTCGGCCGTGCCCACAGCTAATCTCCGAGGCGTGATTTCAACCCATGAATCAACCGGGCTCAGCAGGCCGTGCAAACTTGTAGCCGTCCTGTTTGTAACGTACAGCGAGACATCGGCAGTAGTCCCGGCAATAACCCTCTTCTTTACCAGTGGTATATCAAGAAGAAGCCTGCCCATAGCATACAGAGTCCGTATCAGGGTAATCAGCAAATACAAAATAAGCACGATAGCAGTAAACAACAGAACCATGCTATCGGCGATAAGTGATACTAATAGCATGCAGAGTGCGGCAGCGAATAGAGCCCTGGAAACAACGGTTATACTCCTGCCTCGCACCCCGTGGGCTATAGTCGTGGTTCCAGCATTTTGCCTCAGGTAGTAGTCCAGAATGTATATAACGGGCAGAACGGCTATCACCGCTATTAGCTGCCGTGCCACCGGCGACGGTAACACTGTATATAGCAGGTATTGCAACAATGATTCCAGCACCGGTGACAGGAGAAATATAGTCGCCACCGTGATAACTATGTTAAGTCCCAGCGGCAGGGGGCGAAAGGTAATAAACAGCATCACTGCCAGCAAGACTAAGGCCACGGCTGAATAAGGGAGCGCTGACATGGCAACCGCCGCCAGCAGAACAACCAGCAGATATATCTGACATGATAATCTTATCAACGATTTACTCATATCTCTGTTTCCGGTTATGCCCCCTCATCCATTTTAGGTACCGGAACTTCGGTAGCCACCCGATTGATAACGGACTCGGCGGTAACATTGTCCATTTCAGCTTCAGCACTCATGCGGAGCCGATGAGAAAGCGCTGGAACCAGAAGTGCCTTAACGTCATCAGGGATAACAAAATCTCTCCCGTTAATAAACGCCAGCGCCCTTGACCCTTTGAACAGGGCTATGCCACCCCTGGTGCTGGGCCCTAGCGACAGGTCCGAATGGCTACGCAGGCCATTAAGGATGTCAATGATATAGTATCGGATGCTATCGGCAATGTGCACCTTCCTGACCTCCTCCTGCGCCTGAAGAATGTCAGCCGGTGTGGTCACGGGTGAGACATGCTGCTCTGAGATTCGGTCAATATCCCGTAAAATCTCTCCCTCCTCCTCCCTATCGGGAAAACCACTCCATACCCGGAACATAAACCGGTCAAGCTGGACATCACTGAGAGGAGAGGTCCCCACCCCACCAGATGGCACCTGGCTGGCAATAACGATAAAGGGCAGTTCCAGGGGATGGGTTTCCCGCTCAATGGTAACCTGATGCTCCTGCATGGCTTCAAGCAGAGCCGCCTGGGTACGCGGAGTCGTCCGGTTCAACTCATCAGCCTGAACCACGCTGGCAAAGATGGGACCGGGCATGAAAGTGGAGCTGCCATCAGGACGATAAAGATAAAAGCCCAGAATATCAGCCGGCATCATGTCCGGTGTTCCCTGTACCCTCTGAAAGCTACCCCCGATGGCATGGGCAAAGGTGCGGGCAAGGGTAGTCTTAGCCGTACCGGGTAAACCCTCAATAAGTACATGCCCCTCGCTTAGCATAGCCACCAGAAGTATCTTTTTGACATCGTCTTTGCCTACCACCACCCTGGATACCGCGTCTGTAATGTTACCCACTATTTCGTGCATGTTACTTCGTTCTGCAGTCAATATCGTCTCCTTTCCAAACAGTTTATTACCCCCTCTCTACCACACCCGGGGGCTGATATTATTCTGTTACTCTTTTTTCCTTTTCTTCCTTTTTGTGCCATACCGGCATCAGCACTACCGCCAGCACCACCGCTACCAGCCCCAGTGTTCCCGCCGGGGTACTGAGAAAATCTCGAACGTAAGCCAGCAGACTCTTGGTCTGGCCCAGATTTGACGGCGGCAGGTGCGACTGGTCAATAAGAAGCTCCGCAGTGGTGATAGCAGCGATGTTTTGAACAAGAACCCGGTTACTTTCTATCTCACCCATGCTGTTGATAAATATGCTGGGGTCGGAGATGAGTATCAATTGACCGCTACCCAGACTGTGCTGGGAGATAACCGGCAGCGGTCCGGCAGGCTCATCCTCGTCTCGCACCCGGTTGTCATTCAAGTCAAGGAAACTAAACGAGGAAGAGGAGGCAAGAATATCACCTCCTTCAACATCGGTAAGGCAGGTGGCATGGTTAAAAATGAGGCTCTCGGTATTAACGGTTATAGAACTGGATACCAGGTGAGAAACCTTTGGCAACAACCTGTTTTTGTAGTTAAATAGCGGGTCAAGGAGCACCTGACCCGAGAATCTTACACTCAACCCCAGATACTCCAGAACTTGATTGCCGAAGCCGTAGTCATCAGCCAGGACCAGAGTCCCACCCCCGTCAACAAAGGCGTGCAGATCTTCAAGCTCCGCCGGAGTAAAATCAAGGTAGGGAATAAGGATAAGGGTTGACCCCTGGGGTGACGACGGCAGAGCGGACAGGGTTACCAACGGCGAGGCCAGGACAACCAGGCTCATATCCTTGGTACCGTTCCAGAACGGGTTCTCAGCCTGAAAGTCATCATTTGACGGAAAAAACCATACCACCATGAGCAGTATGACAACCAGACCTATAGAAAGCAGCATTAAAAATCTACGAAGCTCCACTACCCAATTCCTCCTTAATAGTAGAGACAATCTGTTCGGCTCTGGTTACCCAGGCAGCATCAAGGTCATGTCCGGAATAAAGGGCAATCTCAGCCAGGGTAGTTAGCTCGGTAAAGGAACCAAGCGCACCGGCCAACCGTGGGGTGGAGGTTTCAAGAAACTCCCTCAGGGTGGTATGCGGTTCCATAGATACACCCGTTACCCTTTCAACAACCCCCAGCCCATCAAGATAGGCAGACAATATTCCACCCCTGATACCGGTAAACTCGTACCTGCGCTGCGGTGACGGCGCGCTGGGAGCCGGCTCCCGGCTTACGCCCTGCGAGGCAACCGCCTCCTGGGGAACCCGCTTCGGTCTGGCTCTAACCCCGGTATATGCCAGCACCCCCAGAGATATAAGGATAACCGCCAACAGGCTCGTATTGGCTGCGTTTACGGTAAAAATCCGGTTATCTACCCGGAGCGAAGCATACCATGCCTCAGCCGGTTCAACTATTGTTGCTATTTCCTGAGAACCGATAAGAGACAGACCAGGCGGCGTCTCTAAAACAATATCAAAGCTGCCATCGCTGGCCGTTCTGGCCGTGGTTGACGCCTGCCCGAAGATAATACTCACCGTGGCATCTCCAAGAGGGGCGGAACCGTGATATACCCTGCCCCTAACCTGAATCGAGTCGGCAAAGAAGCTGACTCGTGGTAACTGGATGTCTGCCTGTATTGGCAATTGCGAGATATTAATACCCATGCGCCTTGATGCACCAGAGTAACGCTCATGGGAAGCGACCACCACCATCAGACTGTGTTTTCCACTTGAAACCTGCGAGGGAGGAGTAACCTCCAGACTGAACTGCCCGTATAACACCTCCTCCGCCAACAAGATGTCATCCAAAA
This sequence comes from uncultured Dehalococcoidales bacterium, assembly GCA_964598825.1. Lineage (GTDB taxonomy): Bacteria > Chloroflexota > Dehalococcoidia > Dehalococcoidales > JAUXAP01 > JAUXAP01. The sequence continues at coordinate 288 of CAZRDI010000029.1, read as the reverse complement.
ACACCTCTACCAGCCTTTCCTGAGCACCATCGGTAGAGGTAACCTGACCGCTGACAGTGAAAGGTAGACCGGGGTGTGCCGTCTCCGGCGCCGATACCTCAAGCAGGGTGGAAAGGTAAAAGTAGCTATCAACTACCGTCTGCGGATTATCACCGAGTCTGTCCCGCAGCTGGTCAAGCTCATCAATAAGCTGCTTCAGGCGGCCCAGCATTTCGTCCAGGCGCTCATAGGCCAGTGTAATCTCGCTGCTCGCCAGCGCAGCGAAAACGCCCAGCTTTTCGGCAAGGG
>CAZRDI010000028.1:0-12914 GCA_964598825.1 uncultured Dehalococcoidales bacterium | reverse complement strand
GAGACTCGGAATGCCCCACATAACCGCCGATATCGGCCTTGATCACACTCAGCGTAATATTCATAGTTTCCTCCTTTACAGTGCTTGGTTAGTAATCTATCCCTTCTCTTGCCATTATTCCCTCGTCATAAGGGTGCTTAATCTTCAGCATCTCGGTGACCAGATCTGCCATTTTAACTAAAGTGGTATCAGCCTGGCGACCGGTGAGGATAAGCTCTACGTTTGATGGCTTATCATTAATAAGCTTGACCACCTCGTCCAGTTCAATAAGCTCCCAGGCTGCAGCCAGGTTTACCTCATCCAGCACGACCAGGTCATAGTTCCCACTGAGCATAGCCTCACGGGCATTAGATAAAGCCTGCTTAGCCTGCTCTATTTCCTCCGGTTTAACATTTGATGGGTCAATGAATTCTAAGTGCCCGAAGCTGGCGAAACTCACGTTCGGTAAGCTGGACAGGATGTGGCGTTCACCGTAGGGATGGTCACCCTTCATAAAGTAGGTAATGTGTGCTCTCAATCCGTGACCCAGAGCTCGGAGCACTACACCTAGCGCTGCCGATGTCTTGCCCTTTCCCTCACCGGTGAATATCTCGACCAGACCTCTGCTGAGGGGTTTTGATGACCGAAGATTATCTAACGATTCTTTTTCTACCAATAAAGCCCCTACTCAAAAACCAAAGTTATAGCAGCAACAGTCTAACAATCTTGCCCTCGTTTTGTCAAGGGCTACCCCGTTTGCTCCGGGCAATATTATGGCATAAGGTATGCAGTTGGGGGGTGAGGATGGGACACTATCAAGGGTGTCTGCAGGCAGTAGCTGATTCTCTTTACAAACCGGAGCCAAACTTGGTATTCTGGGTTAGATCAATTAACCTCAGGGTTGTTATCCGGGATAGGTGATGGAGAATATATCACTTTTATCTGCTTTCGGCGCCGGGCTGGCTTCCTTTGTGTCGCCATGTATACTCCCGTTGGTGCCGGTGTATTTTGCCAGCCTGTGTGGGCTGGAGATTCTTGGCTCGAAGGCAGACGTTAGACGTGTCCCTATATTTCTTCATTCTGTCAGTTTCGTGCTCGGTTTTTCGCTAATCTTTACCATAATGGGAAGCCTGGTGGGGCTGGCCGGGATTGCCATTACTCCTAACTCGCCCCTGGTTCGGGTGATATCCGGCGGCTTACTAATAGCGTTTGGTTTATTTATGCTGGCTGCCTTGAAAATCCCGTGGCTGAATTACGAAAAGCGTCTGGCGCCGTCATTGGGTTCTACTACCGGCTACCTACGCTCTTTCCTGACGGGGGGTATATTTTGCCTGGCCTGGACGCCCTGTATCAGCCCGTTGCTGGGTGGTGTTCTGACTCTTGCCTGGGGTTCACAGACAGCCTGGCAGGGGGCTTACCTGCTGGCTATCTATTCCCTGGGCTTGGGGCTTCCCTTCTTGATTGTAGGCGCCGCATTTAGCTCTATCGCGCCGCTGCTGAGGCGCATAAATCGCTATTCTAACCTGGTGTACATTGTCAGCGGTGTCCTGCTCATAGCCGTGGGTATACTTATTCTAACCGGCAGGTTGGTCTGGCTAAATACGCTTCTGGGGTGAAATTATGATCGGAGATTGTAACTATGAATAGAAAGCTAAAGGGAATGCTGGCAGTGCTTTTAGCCTTAATGCTATTATTAGTAACCGGATGTGGCACAACGTCTGAATCGTCCGATGGAACGAGTTCAACATCTCCCGCCGAAGGCACCGAGATAGGTGACAAGGCACCTGATTTTCAGCTTCGGGACATTGATGGGCAATACGTTTCTCTTAGTGAGCTACTGGGTCAGCCTGTAATGCTTAACTTCTGGGCAAGTTGGTGTGGTCCCTGTCTAATGGAAATGCCTTATATACAGCAGGTGCATGAAGAGTGGTCGGGCAGGGGGCTGGTATTGTTAGCCGTTAACTGCGGGGAGAGCTCTTCCCAGGTTAGGGGGTTTATGCAAAATCAGGGCTATACCTTTTCGGTGCTGTTGGACACGAACGGGAGTGCCTCTCAGGACTATGGTGTCAGGGGCATCCCGACCACCTTATTTATTGATATGTATGGCATAATTCAGGGAAAGGTGGTTGGTGCTTTCCCGAGCGAGGAGGCAATAGAGCAGCAGCTTGGTAATATCGTTCCTTAGCTTAACGCGGGCAAATAAAGAATCAGGGTTTGTCTTGGCTGTTTAGTTTCCTTTGGAGTGTATGGCTGAAACCTCGTGATGGTGATTGTCGTTGACAGTGAATTGCTCATGGGTAAGATAGAATAAATCATCAAGTTTGTATTCGGGGAAGGCTTTTATTGCCCCGACAATGAATTTTTGGTTGATGTTGCGATTGCCGTTCTTTACCCGGTAAATCTGGCTTACCGATATGCCCATGGCTCTGGCTAACGCAGATAAGTTACGGTATTCGCCGTTGCAGAGTTCAAAGATTCTTGTTCTTACTATCATGGATGTGCCTTTATATGACAGTTGGCTTTATTATAGTTATTAATATGCCATTTGTCAAGTCCTACGCTTTATTTTCTTAAAGGGCAAACTGAAAAAGAGCGGAATCTATTAGAGATAGCCTCATCGCTGTTTGCCAGATGGCAAAATATGTCCTGAATTTTTTGCCCTTTCTGTTTTTCTGGAGAATAAAAGAGATGGTTTGATAAGCAATCTTTCTGAATCCTTACTTGATAAATTGGCAAGCTGGGAGTATAGTTTAACTTTAAGTGATGGGAGTAGATAGAAGGACTTGAAGTTAACTATTGAGACAGGCGTCTCATTATTATTAATCAGGATAAGCAATTTCTTCGCCGAGCAGGGTATTCATGCGTATGTCGTTGGCGGGTTTGTGCGTGATGTGCTGCTGGAACGGGATACGGTTGATATTGATATTGCTGTGGCGGCAGATGCTCTGGAGATTGCCCCTGAGGTAGCCACTGCTCTCGGTGGCAAATATGTCCCGCTGGACAAGATAAACAGGGTGGGGAGAGTGATTCTGTTTAGTAATGGACCATCCTTGGCTAGAAGTCAAAGGGAGCTTGATTTCTCTACGTTTGAGGGCACTATTGAGCAAGACCTGGCACGACGCGATTTCACTATAGATGCTATGGCAATTGATTTAAGTCAGCTGAGGGAAGGTTATGTGGATGTTCAGCTGTTAGACCCTTTTAAGGGCAGGGATGACCTTCAGCAGGGTGTGGTTAGGTCTGTTACAGAAACCGCTTTTGAGTCAGATGCGGTGCGCTTACTGAGGGCGGTGCGTCTGGCTGCTGAGCTTGGTTTCAGTATTGACGAGGAGACCGAGTCTCTAATCCGTCGTCATTCTCATCTCATAGCCAGTGTAGCCGGTGAGAGGGTAAGAGAGGAGCTGCTGCGACTTTTGGCTGTTCCTCAGTCCGAACGGCTTTTGCCTTACCTTGATGGGCTGGGTTTAATCACAGCCATGATTCCGGAGCTCGGTCAGGCAAAGGGGTCTGTACAGCCCAAGGAGCACTTCTGGGATGTTTTTGACCATTCTCTCAAGACTGTGGCCGCCGTTGACTTTGTGCTCAGGCAGGGGGATTGGCAGTATGCCGGCGACGAGGTCCTGGCAGCCGTTCCGTGGTCGGAAACGCTGAGTCAGCATTTTGCACGGGAGGTTAGCAGTGGCAGCAACAGGAGGTTACTTCTTAAGCTGGCGGCTCTTCTTCATGATATTGCCAAGCCTCAAGCTAAAGCTATTGATTCCGATGGGCGGATTCGTTTCCTGGGGCATGCTAAGGAGGGGGCGGTTATAGCAGTTGACATTTTGGAAAGGCTGAGGTTCAGTGCTAAAGAGGTAAAGCTGGTGGAAATCATGGTGAGGCACCACCTCCGCCCGGGCCAGTTGAGCCGTGATGAGCTTCCATCGCGAAGGGCTAGTTACCGCTACTTCCGTGATACCGGGGAGGCTGGCATTGACGTGCTGTTTCTGAGTCTGGCTGACCACTTAGCCGCCAGGGGGCCCCATCTGAATCTGGCTCAGTGGCAGGAGCATGCTTATGTGGTAGAGTATGTGCTTTCTCAGCGCTATGAGCAGGAGAGTCTGGTCGTTCCATCCAGGCTGGTTGACGGGCACGACTTAATCAATATCTTTGGGATGAGACCGGGACCTAGAATTGGGGAGTTTCTGGAGGCGGTGCGTGAAGCACAGGCCACCGGGGAACTGGCTACCAGAGAGGAAGCGCTATCTTATATTCATGAGCGTCTATTAAGTAACGCAGTGTAGGCTATGATTAGAAGAGATTTAGTGGTTCTTACAGTTATATTGGCAGTCTTTGCCTTTGCCATTTGCACTCTTATTTACCCTATATTTGGTCGGCAGGATATGCGGCTGGGGTTGGACTTAAAGGGTGGCCTTCACCTGGTCTATAAGGCTGACCTCTCAGATGTGGAAGAGGCTGACAGGGCTGAAGTCATTAAGGGGATAATAGATGTTATTATGAATCGGATTAACCCTCTGGGAGTGACCGAGCCGGTTATTGAGAGGCAGGGCGAAGACCGGATAGTAGTTGAGTTACCCGCGTTAAGCGTTACCGATGTCCAGAAAGGGCGTATCGGGCGCACGGTGCTGCTCGAATTCCGTGAGCTGGTGACAGTGGAGAGTGAGGAGGAAGAGGGGGAGGAGCAGCAGGTGTGGGTGCCGGCTACTGCCGTAATTGATGGGCAAGAAGAGCCACTGACACTGACCAGTAGTTACCTGAAAAACGCCTATGTAACGCAGGATACTCTACAGGGAATACTGATTATCCTTGAGTGGGATGAAAAGGGTGCCGAACTGTTTGCAGAAATCACCGGTCGCCTGGTAGGTGAGCCATTGGCTATCTTTGAGGGCGATGAGCCTTTACTGGGAGAGGATGGTATACCCTATGCTCCCATAGTTCAGCAGAAAATTGTCGGCAATGCTCAGATTAATGGGCTAAGTGTAAATGAGGCTACCGAGCTGGTAAACCAGTTGAACGCCGGGCGTCTGCCAGTCCCTCTGGAGGTTATCTATGACCAGACTATAAGTCCGTCCCTGGGTGCCGATTTCGTTGATATGAGTATTAAGGCGGGGGTAATTGGTATAGCCCTGGTTATGTTGTTCATGATTCTTTATTACCGCCTGCCTGGATTTTTAGCCAGTCTGTCTTTAGTTTTTTATGGCGCGCTGGTAATGGCAATATTTAAGCTGATACCGGTTACCCTCACTCTGGCCGGAATCGGCGGCTTCATCCTGTCTATGGGTATGGCGGTAGACGCCAATGTACTTATCTTTGAGCGGATGAAGGAGGAGTTGAGGGCAGGACAAACACTGGGGGCAGCTGTTGAAGCCGGGTTTAACCGTGCCTGGACAGCTATTCGTGACAGCAATATAACTACCTTTATTGTCTGTATCATTCTCATCGTGGTGGGTAGCAATATCGTGGCTGGTGCTCAGGTGAAGGGCTTTGGCTGGACGTTGCTTATCGGTGTGGCGGTAAGTATGTTTACGGCCATTGTAGTTACGCGGACCCTGCTGCGCCTGTTCGTGGGCACTCGTCTGGCGAGGAAGCTCTTTCTATTCAGTATGTACTCAGGAAAGGAATGATGTTTGATATCATAGGTAAAAGGTTCTGGTTCTTCATTATCTCGGGGATAGTTATCGTTGCCGGTATTGTTTCTCTGGCGACCTTCGGCTTCAAGGCGGGGATTGAGTTCAGTAGCGGCTCAATGGTGACGGTGAGCTTTGAGCAGGAAGTAAACGGGGATGAACTGAAAGAAGAGCTGGCTGATTTAGGCTATGGTAACGCCGTTGTTCAGACTACCGAAGGTGGCGATTTCCTTATCCGTACTGTGGAGATAACCGCTGCCGAGAAAACGCAGTTAAAGGAAGACCTGACCACAAAGTTTGGTTCCCTTGAGGAGAAGGGTTTTGAGAATATTGACCCCCTGATAGCCAGACAGACCTCGCGGACAGCCGGCATTGCGGTAGCGGTAGCTACCGTTGGCATACTACTTTATATTACCTGGGCGTTTCGCAGAATGCCCAAACCCTTTCACTACGGCACCTGTGCCATAATAGCCCTGATACATGATGCTCTGGTGGCATTAGGGGTCTTTTCCATCCTGGGCGGCATACTGGGCTGGGAGATTAACCTGATGTTTATCACTGGCATCTTAGCTGTTATTGGTTACAGTGTGAATAATACCGTTGTCATTTTTGATAGAATACGCGAGAATTTGCTCAAGGGTATAAGCTCCAGTTTTGAAGTTGTGGTGAATACCAGTCTGGTTGAGACTCTGGGTCGTTCCTTAAATACCAGCCTGACCACTCTGTTTGTGGTATTAGCTCTCTTATTATTCGTCGGAGCATCAATTCAGAATTTCGCCGTGGTTCTGCTGGTGGGCATTGTTGCCGGAACCTACAGTTCACTCTTTATCGCTCCTGCGTTGCTGGTGGTCTGGGAGAAAAGGGCGAGGTAAATTTATCGGGTGGAGACCTCTGGCAAAAGCTAAGGGTCTGTGACGGGAAATGTTTTCTACAAAAACTGGTGCGGCCAGGCTGTCTCTTGCGGTTGTAGTTGGGCTAATCGTTCTCAAGGTGGTGGTGGCGGTTATAACCGGGAGCATCAGCATTGTTGCTCAGGCAATAGATAGCTTCCTTGATTTGTTTGCCGTAGCTGTTACCTTCCTTTCCATTTTCATTGCCGCTAAACCTGCCGATGACGAACACCCCTTTGGACATGGCAAAGTAGAGAATATTGCCGCCATAGTGCAGGCGGCACTTATTTTCATTACCGGTGGCTTGGTAATCTACTCGGCAGTGCGGAGGATAATAACGGGGGTGCCCATAGAGCTGGCTGAAGCGGGGATAGGAGTAATGCTGGCTTCCATAGTGGCCAGTATTTTTCTTTCTCGTCACCTGCTTAAGGTATCGCGGACAACGGATTCAATGGCATTAGAGGCTGTGGCTCGCAATATTGCCACTGATGTCTGCTCTGCGGCGGCAGTAATGGTGGGATTGATAGTCGTGCGCTTTACCAGATTCAATATTCTTGACCCTATCATTGCGCTGGTGGTGGCCGTGCTTATCCTGAAAACAGGTTATGACGTGATGAGGAAATCGCTTGCCGGGTTGATTGATACCAGGCTACCGGAAGCGGAAGAAAATGAGATAAAGTCCTGCATTATAGAGCACTATTCACAGGTGGTCAGCTTTCATGAACTGCGTACCCGTAAGGCGGGCAGTCAGCGCTTTATTAACCTTCACCTGGTAATGCCTAAGCATGCCAGTGTGGAAGAGGCACATCGGGTTTGCGACCACCTGGAGCAGGATATAGAAACCAGGCTGCAACGTGTTAGTGTAACCATTCATGTTGAGCCCTGCACCATAGAGTGCGACCAGTGTCTTGTCTTCTCCTGCAGCTTTCGGAGCAGGAAAGGCTAAGGCAGGTTGCGCCTCTCCTTTATTACCCTGATCCGTGAAGTAATATCAGGTGTCCCAAATCCGTGCGGTGATTTTCCCAACGGGTCTTCAATATCGGTATTACCCAGAAGCACATCAAAGGTGGCTTTTACTGAAGCAGCCAGAGCGGCAAGATTGTAACCGCCCTCCAGGCTAAGGACAAGCCGACCCTCACATAGTTCATCAGCCAGCCCTTTGATAATCCCTGCCATTTGAGCAAAGCCAGTGACGCTTACCTGCATCAGAGCTAGGTCGTCAGCCCAGTGGGAGTCGTAGCCGGCGGAGGCCAGGATAAGTTCAGGATTGAACCGTCTGGCTAGAGGGACGATGATTTGTTCAAATACCTGTAGATATTCGGCATCACCACAGCCAGCCGGCAGTGGTATGTTAACCGTGGTTTCGTTGCCTTCATCAATAGCGCCCGTTCCGGGGTAGAGGGGGTACTGGTGGGTTGATATATAAAGGACGCGGGGCTCATCGTAAAAAGTATCATGGGTTCCGTTACCGTGGTGCACGTCGAAATCAATGATAAGAATGCGCTCCAGGCTATATTTAGCTAGGGCATATTTAGTGGCGATAGCTAAATTATTGAACAGGCAAAAACCCTTAGCCTGGCGGGAGGTGGCATGGTGTCCCGGAGGCCTGACCAGAGCAAAGGCGTTACCCACCTCTCCGCTCATTACGGCCTCGGTTGCCCTGATGACGCCGCCGGCGGCGTAGATAGCCGCTTCGTAGGAATCGGGTGACATTACGGTATCGGGGTCCAGCCATCCACCGCCCCTTTGTGCTACATCCTGTATGTGTGCTATGTGCTGCTCATGGTGGACTGATGCTATTTCTTCAGTGGTGGCAGCCCGGGGTTTAATGTGGGTCAGTTGCGGCTTTAGGCGGGTCTGCTCAAGGTGGGCAATTATTGCCTCTAACCTTTTGGCGTTTTCTACATGTTGCCCCGTGTCATGTTTAAGATAGACAGGGTCATAAACAAGACCTGTTTTCATTAGTCCATTCCATCCGGGATGGTCTGCGTTTGAAGTATACTTTATCAGGTAGACAATCCACCTTGATTATAACAAATATCGGTATGGGCTTAGACCACCAGCAATATGCCTGATATAGCATACCAGCTACCGAAGCCGATAAGCAGCAGGCTGCAAGCAATGAACAGCCATTCCTGGAATTTTTGACCCCAGAGTGATTTGGTTCTGTAGATAACATTGGAGATGAATGAAAGCCAGACCAGGTCGCATGCCCAGTGAACGGCGATAAATACAATTAACCCCATTACGCCGAAACCAAGGAATTTCATGACGAGCATAGTGCCTATGGTTACCCACCATAGCCAGAAGAAAGGGTTTAAGGCGCTGGTGAGAATGCCGGCAACAAATGCGTTGTGGGGTGAGTCCTTGCCCCTTTGCACCAGTTCGGCCCGGGTGCGAAACATACCTATGCCCAGAGCAATAATCATGCCACCACCCAGCAGGCTTAGCACCAGCTGCACAGCATTGTTCGGGGAGAAGCGAATAAAGCCAAAGTATACCAGCAGTATCAAAGGGATTTCTACCACCGCGTGTCCCAGGGCTATCTGTGTGCCAGCCCACGGCGACTCCAGGCTCTTGGTTAGAGTTACGCCGAACATAAGTCCGGGCATTATTACCCCGGAGAGTGAGATTACCACTACGCTTAGCAGGATTGGGAGCATAAAAACACCTTTAATCAGGTTTCATTATAGCAGTTCCTCGTCTATTCCACACTTCGCTTGAGTCTCCCACTCCAATAGATTATACTGTTATTACGTTTGTATCAGCGGTCTGGAGGCGGTTCTATGCTGGAAATAGAAGATCTGCAGTTGAGGCTGGATGGCAGGTCAGTAATTGATGGCCTGAACCTGCATGTAGAGAAAGGTGAAATACATGGTGTCCTGGGGGAGAACGGGACCGGTAAGACTACTGTTGCTTATCTCATAATGGGGGTAAACAGCTATAAGCCCACCGGGGGTAGAATCATTCTGGAGGGTGAGGATATTGCCGACCTTTCTGTTTCACAGCGAGCCAAGAAGGGGATAAGTCTGGCCTGGCAGGAACCGGCCCGGATTGAGGGGTTGAGGGTAAGGGATTATCTGAGGCTGAGTGGTAAAAATCTTGGAATCGAGCAGGTGCAGCATTATTTGCAGATGGTCGGATTGGAACCAGCCAAGTACCTGGACAGGGATATTGACGGCACCTTGAGCGGTGGCGAGAGGAAAAGGATAGAGCTGGCATCTATAATGGCCATGCGTCCCAAGCTGGCTATACTGGATGAGCCGGACTCCGGCATAGATATTGTCTCATTACCTCTCATCCTGAATGGCATAGTTGGGATGAATAAACAGGGCACAGCGGTTCTATTAATTACCCATAATGAGAGTGTAGTAGGGATAGCCCATCGCGTGTCTGTGCTGTGTGCCGGCAAGGTAATAAGGACCGGTGTCCCGGCGGAAACAAGCCTGTGGTTTAAGAGCAACTGCGAGACATGCGGTCATATCAACTTGCCGGTGGAAAATGGTGGACAGTCATGATTAGACAATCAATTGAAAAAGAATACCAGGGGATGATTGACGCCTACGAAAAGGCGGGTGGTTCACGGAGTGCCTTGCTGAGCGGGGATGTGGCCAAGCTGCTTATTCATGAAAACAAGGTGTTGAGTTCTGGCGGGGTCAGTGGACTGAGAATAGAAACGGAGGAGACGGAAAGCGGCGTTAACATACATTTGGTGATGGAGGAGGGGGTGAAGATAAAGCGCCCCGTCCACCTTTGTTTTGGCGTCCTTCCCAAGGAAGGGTTGCAGGAAATTATTCTGAAGATAGATGCTCGGGACAATAGCGAGGTAAGCGCAATCGCCCACTGTATCTTTCCCAATGCCGTTAAAGTGATACATAAGATGGATGCGGATATAAAGATTGGTAACAACGCTAAGTTTGATTATAAGGAGACTCACTATCATGGGGAGTTGGGGGGCATTGAGGTAATCCCGAAGGCAAAGGTTACGGTTGGTAAGGGTGGACTATGGCAGAGCACTCTTACTTTGAGTGAGGGGCTCGTCGGGAAGCTGGACTACGACTTTGAGGTATTTTGTCAGGACGATGCAGTTGCCGAGCTGGTGGTGAAGGCATACGGGAGGAAGAACGACGAGCTGAAAATATGGGAGAGAATCTATCTGGATGGAATAGGCTCCAGGGGGTTGGCTAAAAGCCGCATAGTGCTGAGTGATAAGGCTAAGGCTGAGGTTAGAGGGGAGACCTATGGCAATGCTCCCTATGCCAGGGGACATGTTGACTGTATGGAGTTGGTCAATGGGGAAGAGGCGGTAGCTAAGGCGATACCGATTGTCGCGGTGACGAATGGAAAGGCAAAGGTTACTCATGAAGCCGCTATCGGTAGTATAGATAGAAGACAGGTGGAGACCTTGATGGCGAGAGGGCTTGAGGAGGACGAGGCGGTGGATGTTATTGTAAAGGGTATCCTTAGGTAATCAAGGAAGTCTAGCGGTTGCTCTAGTGATAGATAGTGTGAAAGGGTGTCTTTAGATTTAAGTAAGGTGACTTCGCAGGTTGGAGGCATGGTAGCCAAGCTGAAGGCTGGCACCGGAGAAAGACAGGAGTGCCTCCGATTTGCCTTGGATACTCTCCATGATCGGGCTGGTGACCTTGATTATTTAAGAAAGAAGATTGCCACCAGCCGAACTACCTGGCTGGTGGCTGATTTGGTGGATGGTCTTGATCGGCACTATAAGGCATCACCCCTTCCTGACGAATTTACCGTTATAGCTACCGATGGCTCCCATATTGATGTTGACCGCCACCGCTCGGTAAGGTGTTATCTGATAAATATAGGCGTTGCCGCCCTCCGTTACGGCATCTCTCCCGGTGCTACCCTTGATAGCTTTCCCTCTCTCTATGCCGGAGACGAAGACCTGGTTATTGCACCGTCCGGGGTTAAAGGTCGTGAGCAACTTATAGAGGGTGCTCTTTTAGGCATTAAGCGTGGTATAGATGAGTGCCATCGGCTGGTTGACCTGGCAGCCGAATTACCGCCGAACAGCTCAGCCCTGGCATTGCTTGACGGCTCGCTTATCCTCTGGGGACTGGAGGCTTACCCCGAATTCGTTACCGAAGCACTGCTGGACAGGGGCTTTCTGAAATATCTGGATGATATGAGGAAGCTTAACAGCAGCCGGCGGCTTGCCCTTGCCAGCTATATCAGCTTTCCCCGTAGCACCGATGTGGTTAATGCGCTGCGGGTGGCTCTATGCCCTTGTGACCCTGTTGACTGCGACCACTGCTGCTCCACCGGCGAGAAGAGGGACTGCGATGCGGTGGCTGGCGTTCGGGACAGGGAGCTATTCTCAAATATATTAAGTCGGGGAGAAAGGTCTGGCCTTTTTATCAGCCAGTCGTCCATAGTCCGCAAGCACTATGGAGAGCACCGTGTCTATTTCTTTTATATCAGGGTGGACGATGAAATAGCCAGGGTGGAGATTCCACAGTGGGTGGCGGCGGATGAATCTCTGCTCAATCTGGCTCATACCCTGGTTCTGGACCAGTGCCAGCGGGGGCAGGGATATCCGGTGGCATTGAGCGAGGCCCATGAGCAGGCGGTGGTCAGGGGGGCTGATAGAGAGCAGTTCTGGCAGTTGGTAGAGTCATTCCTGGTGGAGGAACGTCTACCTACCCTCGGCTCGGCCAAGAGCCGAAGCAAAAAAACGAGGTGGATATAGGCGTATTGAGGGAACAGGTTAAAGGAGGTGGCAAAAATGTTTGAGGTAGTTTATTATCCCATGTGCGGTTCTAATTTATGCAAAGGTATAGGAAAGGTCGCTGAAGCAATCGCTGTAGAGCTGGGGGTAAAGGCAGAGGACACTCAAACTAAAAAGAAACTGGACAACGACTCGCTTGTTTTTCTCGGCTCCGGTTGTTCTACAAGCAGAAAACGTGAAGTGTTACTGGAGTTTATTAACGGCAATGATTTGAATGGTAGGGAGGTGGCGCTGTTCGGGACTTCGGGAGGTGGCAAGGGGGCCGAAGTCAGGGCAATAGAAGAGGTGCTTGAGCCCACGGGAGCGCTTATAGTGGGCAGATTTTACTGCAGAGGGCATACGTCTATCTTGCTCAGGCAGCACCCGAGTAAGAAAGAACTGGTGAAAGCCAGGGAGTTCGCCAATAAAATAAAGAGGCACTGGGAAGAACATATCTCACTCCTTCAGACTACCCTTGATGGATGACTTTGAGGGGGGGTAAGATGGGCATAAAATGGTGGTACTGGGTTTTGCTGGGACTGGGCTGTGCGCTGCTTATTGGCGGTGTTGTCTACGGGATTGTCTCGGGGCAATTCACCGGCTAGTGCTGTTAATTTTCGGCAATACCGATTAATATGGGGAGGTGACGACTCTGGAAAGCAGGCGACAGAGCATAGCCATGTATAT
>CAZRDI010000027.1:5689-12934 GCA_964598825.1 uncultured Dehalococcoidales bacterium | reverse complement strand
ACCAGTAATATTGCTATACTAAATTTGCTAACAAGAATGAGATTGACTATGAATTTTGAGACCGTCATCGGACTAGAGGTTCATGCCCAGCTACTGACCAGGAGCAAGATGTTCTGTCGCTGTAGTACTGAGTATGCTAATGCACCGCCTAACACTCACGTCTGCCCGGTATGCCTGGGGATGCCCGGAGTCCTGCCTACCATTAACCAGCAAGCAATAGAATATACCATGATGACAGCCCTGGCTCTACACTGTACCATCTCCGAATATACCAAGTTTGACCGCAAGAACTACCCCTATCCTGACTTGATGAAGGGTTATCAGATTTCGCAGTATGATGCCCCCATAGGGCATGACGGCTGGCTCAATATTGAAGTTAACGGTCAAAAAAAGAGGGCGGGCATAACCCGTGTCCATCTTGAGGAAGATGTAGCCAAGCTACTGCACCGCACCTCCCCGGATGGAGAAACTTACAGCCTGGTAGATGTTAATCGGGCTGGAGCGCCCCTGATGGAGATTGTCGGTGAGCCTGACCTGCGCTCCCCGGAGGAAGCCAGAGAATACCTGGTAAAACTGCGCAGCATACTCCAGTACCTGGGTGTATCCACAGGAAATATGGAGGAGGGTAGCTTCAGGTGCGACGCTAATATCAGTATTCGCCCCGAGGACAGCCCGGAGACCACAGCCAAGGTTGAGGTCAAAAATATGAACAGCTTCAAAGCAGTCTACCGCGCCCTGGAGTATGAAGCCAAACGACAGCGAAAAGCCGCAGCCGAGGGCAAGAGGCTCGTCCAGGAAACCAGGGGGTGGGTGGAGGAAACAGGCAAGACTGTCTCGCAACGCAGCAAAGAGTATGCCCACGACTACCGCTATTTTCCTGAACCGGACCTGCCACCGCTGGTCATGAGCCGGGAACGGGTGGAGGAAATAAGGGCAAAGCTCCCTGAACTACCTGAAGCCAGACGTGACCGCCTCGTAAATGAATACAAGCTACCACTATATGATGCCGACTTGCTCACCAGTTCCAAGGCAATGGCTGACTACTTCGAGGGCTGTATGGAAATAGCCCCTGGAGAAAACGCCAAGCCGGTGGCTAACTGGATGCTCGGTGAGTTCAACCGGATGCTTAACGCTACCAATACAGAGATAAATGACAGCAAGGTTAAGCCAGCGGCGCTCACCGGTCTGCTGCAACTGGTATCAAAAGGCAGCATCAGCGGCACCAGCGCCAAGCAGGTCTTTGAGGAGATGTTTAACACCGGAAAAAGCGCCGAGGAAATTATTAGTCGGGAGGGACTGGGCCAGATAAGTAATACACAGGAGATTGAAAACACCGTCATTGAAATGTTAAAATCTAATGTTCAGGCAGTTGCCGATTACAAGGCAGGCAAGACCTCAGCCCTGACCTTTCTTGTCGGGCAGGTAATGAAAGCGACCAGAGGTCGTGCCAACCCAAAGCTGGTAAACGAACTGCTGAAGAAAAAGCTCGGGGAAGAAGAATAAAATGCAAACCGCTCTTAATATTACTCAGATTGTGCTGTCCGTAGCCCTGATACTGGTTATACTGTTTCAGGTTCGGGGTGGAGGACTGGGGGGCATATTTGGCCAGGCTGACACCGTATACCGGAGCCGGCGCGGCCTGGAGAAGACTCTGTTCCAGCTCACCATTGTACTGGTAGTCCTCTTCATCATTAGCTCCATACTCACCGTCACAGCTGTTTAGCTATTAACCATAGCAGTGCCAAGGACAATATGAGCGCCATAATAACCTTGACCACCGACTTTGGCTTGAGTGATGCCTACATAGCCGCTATGAAAGGGGTAATCCTCGGCATCAATCCTGAGGCAAAGCTGATTGACATCTGCCACACCATCCAGCCCCGGAATATCCCCCAGGCCGCTTTCGTCCTGAGCACGGCATATCAATTCTTCCCCCCGAAAACAATCCACATAGTGGTAGTTGACCCGGGGGTCGGCACCGGGCGACGAGCCATTATCCTGAGAACGCCATCGGATGACTTTGTTGCTCCCGATAACGGTGTCCTCAGCTATGTTATACAGCAGTTTTCGGACAACACCACAAGGAATAACGCCGGTCAGCAACAGAAACTCAAGCCGAAATTGAAGGCGGTTGCCATCACTAACCCTGAACTCTGGCGCTCACCGGTCAGCCCTACCTTCCACGGACGTGACATATTCGCCCCGGTAGCAGCCCGGCTTTCGTTAGGCTTCCCGCTGACGGATTTCGGCGAGACGATATCCTCAGTTACCGTGCTACCGCTCCCCCGGCCATACCGGGCACCGGACGGCTCGCTTGTGGGACACATTCTTCACATTGACGGCTTCGGCAACCTGATTACCAACATCAAGAGCGCTGACCTGCCGCCGACAAACCAGCCGGTAACCATTGAGATTGGCAATCAGCTCATTTCAGGGTTAAGCCGCACCTACGCCGAAGGAGAGGGATTATTAGCCCTCATCAGCAGCAGTGGATACCTGGAGGTATCCTTGAGAGGGGGCAACGCCTGTGCTTTCCTTGAGTCTAAGGTAGGCAATGAGGTAAAAGTGAGACAAAAAGCGAAGAGGGGGAATAAATAACTCTGAGCATGGACAATCTGTGATACAATATATCCACAATTGTCCGTTTGCCTGACCGAGCAGCTTGAATTGAGAAAGGAGGGGAACAATGCAAAAGATTACCGATAATGTCTATGTTGAAACCGAGTTTCAAGGTTCTAATAACGGTTTTGTGGTCACCAGCGAAGGGGTGGTGATGATAGATACCCCGCAAATGCCCGCGGACGCAGTAAAGTGGCGAGACGAAATCAGCAAACACGGTAAGGTCCGCTACGTGATAAACACCGAGCCCCACGGCGACCACTTCACCGGTAACCACTTCTTTGACGGCACGGTGGTAGGCCATGAGGGCACCAGAGAAGCTATCCTGGCTGCCTCAGCAGAGCAATTAAAGGAACGCCTCAAGGAGACCGCTCCCGAGAACCTTCCTTTTATGAAAGGGTTCAGCTTTCACCCACCCACCATCACCCTCTCCCAACGGCTCACCCTCTACGTAGGCGACCACACCTTCCGGCTCATTCATGTCCCCGGACACACCCCTTTCCAGGTGGCTGTCCACATTCCCGAGGAAAGGGTAGTCTTTACCTCGGATAATGTGTTCTATAAAATACCGGCATGGCTCTTCCAGGCTGTACCCTACGAGTGGGTAGACTCGCTGGCACGAATGCAGGAGCTTGAGGCTGACGTGCTGGTTCCCGGACATGGTGACGTCTGCGACCCTAGTTACCTCCCGGAGATGAGCGCCCGCATTCAGGCATGGATAGATGCCGTCGCTAAAGCCATTGACCAGGGAATGAGCCTGGAGGAGGCTCAGGACAAAATCTCCTTCCTTGACCGGTTCCCACCGGAGGTAAGGAGTGAGCCCATGTCACAGCAGCTTCAGCGCATGAACGTAGCCCGCCTGTATGAGGTGCTAAAAACCAGCGGTTAGCCTATCTCCCTAGCGGGAGCATAAAGTCCCTTTGCCTATTCCAGCACCACGCCGGTGCCGTAGGCTAAAATCTCGGAGGCATTCTGCATTATCATTGAGGTGGCAAACCTCATGCTGACAACGGCATTAGCCCCCTGTTTCTCCGCACTCTCTATCATTCGCTGGATAGCCTGCTCCCTGGACTCAGCCATCATCTTGGTGTAATCGGTTATCTCGCCACCCACCACACCCCTTAACCCGGCCATGATATCCCTACCCAGATGCCTTGCCCGAATGGTGTTGCCCCTGACCAGCCCTATGGTCTTAACAATCTTTTTGCCTTCTACACGGTCTGAAGTAGTGATAATCAATATTTCACCTCCTTAAATTCGTCCTCTTCCTTTCTCCCGGCTACCCGGTATCTCTCCCAGCCTATTGAGGCAAGGAGCAAAAGAACCCCCACCATAACCGCTGCAATCGCTATCCTGAAACCAAGGGAGATGAAAGAAGTAGCGAAAAACCACTTAAGGAAAAAACCGAGAGCTGTCAGCACACCCCCGCCGATAAGAACAAAAGCAACCTTCTGCATATTTCACCTCCCTGATAAGTCCTATTCTAACCCATCGCTGCCCAAAATCAAGAGTTACCTCTTATGCCTCCATATTGTGCCTTTAGGTGTATCTTCAAGAGCTATACCTAATTCATCCAGTTTATTCCGTACCATATCCGCCTGCTGCCACTGTTTGGCTTTCCTTAATTCCTGTCTCACCTCAACCAGGTCATTAACCATCATCTCTGCATCACCCACGTCATTGTAAGCGGGAACACGACCCAGTTCCTGGCACACCGCAGCATAGAACTCAGCAATAAGCTCCGTATCCAGTGGCGACTCTTCACGCGCCTCCAGCGTCAAACCCAACACACCCGCCAGCTCTACCAGCACCTGTTGTGCCGAAGTAACATCAAAGCCTTGCTCATTAAGTCGATTAATCTCTCTGGTTAAGTCAAAGATAGTAGCCAGAGCCTGAGCCGTATTGAAGTCATCGTCCATTGCATTAATGAATCTTTGGCGGCTATCCCGAATAGTAAAGTCGACTTTAAGCTGTATTTCCCCACCTTTAAGATGTGCCGCTTGCCTCAGCCTCTCAGCCCCCCTCTCCGCCGCCTCCAGCGCCTCCTCGGAGTAAGTGAGGGGCCCGCGGTAATACGAACCGAGGACAAAGATACGAACGGCATCGGCGCTGTATTTCTCCAGCGCTTCCCGTATCGTTACCAGGTTGCCCAGAGACCTGCTCATCTTCGCTTCGTCTGTTTCACGCATTTTAAGCAGTCCGTTGTGGAGCCAGTACTTAACGAATGGCTTCTTGCCGGTAAAGCTTTCGGATTGGGCTATCTCGTTCTCATGGTGGGGAAAGAGAACGTCCTGTCCGCCACCGTGGATATCCAGCGTTTCGCCAAGGTACTTAATCGACATCGCACTGCACTCAATATGCCAGCCAGGCCTGCCCTGTCCCCAGGGGCTTTCCCACGATGGTTCGTCTGGTTTGGCTTCTTTCCAGAGGAGAAAGTCCATCGGGTGCTCTTTTTCCTCTCCCGGCTCAATCCTTGCCCCGGCCATCATCGACTCTAAAGTACGGTGGGAAAGCTTGCCGTAATCCGGGACATTCCTCACCCGGAAATAGACATTGCCACCGACAGCGTAAGCAAATTCCTTATCTACAAGACCCCGGACAATCTCTATCATCTTGTCTATCTCGCCCATTGCTCGCGGGTATACATGCGCCGGGAGGACATTTAATGCTTTCATATCCTCATCGTAGCGCTCGACATACTTTTGCGTCAGCTCTGGGACTGAAACACCGAGCCGGTTGGCGTGGGCGATGATATTATCCTCAATGTCGGTTATATTCTGGACGTGCTTCACCCTGTAACCACGAAATTCAAGGTAGCGCCGGACAACGTCAAAAAAGATATAGCTCATAGCGTGGCCGATGTGGGCATCGGCATAGGGATTAATCCCGCAGACATACATCTTCACCTCATCGCCCTGAGGAACGAACTCCTCTTTCCGTGCCGAAAGGGTATTATATACTTTCATTTTTCCTTCCTCACCACCGGATGCTTTTCCAGTTCAGCAACCCGCCGTTCCAGGTTATCCAGCTTCTCTCCCACCGGGTCAGGCAACCTCTCCACAGTATCGGTATCAGGATTCCTGAGCTCCACCACCCGCCCCGGCACCCCGACCACGGTGGCATTTGCCGGCACCGAATTTACCACCACCGAACCGGCACCAACCTTGGTATTATCGCCAATGGTAATCGCCCCGATAACCTTTGCCCCTACCCCAACCACAACATTATCGCCCAGAGTGGGGTGACGCTTTGCTCGCTGGTGACTGGTGCCCCCCAGAGTTACTTCCTGATACAGGGTAACATTATCGCCAATCTCCGTGGTCTCACCGATAACCACACCCATACCGTGGTCAATAAAAAACCCTTCCCCAATCTTGGCCCCCGGGTGAATTTCAATACCGGTAATAAACCGGCTGACATGAGAAATAAACCGGGGTAAAACAGGGACATGCCACCGCCACAGGGTATGGGCTAACCGATGATACTGCCGTGCATGAAACCCGGGATAAGCCAGCAGCACCTCCAGAATACTGACAGCCGCCGGGTCATGGTCAAAAACGGATTTGATATCCTTTCTTATGCTATTGATAAGTCCCATTAAACTAGCCTCCTTCGCAGATTGAACTCTACCGCCCGGTTGCCCCGGCAAACCGGGGCGGGAAACAGACGCAGTTCAGCACCCTGCGAAAGCAGACCAAGTCACTTACCTGAATTATCACGTCACTCAACACCACTAAATCCACCTAACCAGAAATACCTTCTATCAAGGCTACGGCCAGGGCAGCTATTCCTTCCCCCCGACCGACAAAACCCAAACCCTCCGAGGTGCTGGCTTTCACGCTCACCTGACTAAGAGCAATACCCAGCGCCTTGCTGAGCCGCCGCCGCATCTCGTCAATAAAATCCTTAAGTTTAGGCTGCTCAGCAATAATAGTAGCATCAATATTGCCTATCTGCCAACTATTTTGAGCCAGCTTACTCCCCACTTCCTCAAGCAGAAGCAGGCTGGAGACACCCTCATACTGCGGGTCGCCGGGAGGGAAATGGCTGCCTATATCTCCCAGCGCCGCCGCCCCCAGCAGGGCATCAATAACGGCATGGGTTAATACATCGGCGTCACTCCAGCCGTCAAGCCCCTTATCAAACGGTATATCCACTCCCCCCAGCACCAACCTGCGCCCCGGAGTCAGGGGATGGACATCATAACCCACACCAACGCGTATCTTACTTACCATACTTCTGCCATAAAACCCCGGCTAAAACCAGGTCATCCGGGGTGGTTATCTTTATATTATCATAGGAACCCATATAGAGCTTAACCTTATAACCCGCCTGCTCCACCAGCGAGGCATCATCGGTAACATTACCAATTGCCCTCCTGTAGGCTTCGGTTATTATATCAAGGCTGAACACCTGCGGAGTCTGTACCGCCCACAGATTTTGACGTGACGGCGTCTGGTGGACTATTCTATCATCTCCCGCCACCTTAATGGTATCCGTGACCGGAACGGCGGCAATCGCAGCACCGGTCTCTTTAGCCGCCTCCAGCCCGCGCTCAATCAAACCTACCGTTACCAGCGGTCGGGCTCCGTCATGGATTACTGCCCAGTCGCAACCGCCAAGCTG
>CAZRDI010000027.1:1508-5589 GCA_964598825.1 uncultured Dehalococcoidales bacterium | reverse complement strand
GTTCTCTTCTTTCATCTCTCCGCCTATTTTACTATCTGGGATAGATTGAGTCTACACATATTAGCCTTAGATTTCAAATAGTGATAGAATATGTCAGAGAGACACGGAGGTTAATATAAGGTGACAACGGACAAATATGCCTCAAAACGCTTTGACATTCAGAAGGAAGAGGCAATTGATGCGGCTGTGCTTGAAACGACTCCCTTTGACTACCCTGACTCGGCAACCGAGGTAGTTTATGAGACCGAGGAGTTCACCTCTGTCTGCCCCTGGACCGGTCTGCCCGACTTTGCCCGCCTGGTGATACGCTATGTCCCACAACATACCCTGGTGGAGCTAAAATCGTTGAAATATTATCTGACCTCATACCGGAATGTGGGGATATTGCAGGAGCACGCTGTAAACCGCATTCTCCAGGACCTGATACAACTGCTAAAGCCTGTTTCAATGGTGGTAGAGGCCGATTACAGGGAAAGGGGCGGGATAAAGACTAAAGCGGTTGCCAGATACGAGAAATAACGCTAAAGACGGGAGGCTAACAGTGAAAATAAGCAAATACCCTGACACCAAACCCGAAGAGGACTACCCTGGAGTATTCAGGCGCGATATCATCGCCGCCGCTGACGGGGCGCCGAACTTCTGTATGCGCCTCTTTGAGCTTGAACCGGGCCGCTCCACCCCCTACCACACCCACCCGTGGGAGCACGAGACTTTTATTCTTTCCGGCAAGGGAGTGGTGGTGAGCGAGAAGGGGGAAACCCCCATAGACAAGGACAGCGTTGTCTTCATCCCCCCCGACGAGCAGCACTGCTTTACCAACAAGGGGAACGACGCCCTGCGTTTTATCTGCGTGATACCGATAGTTAGCTAGCCTTCCCCTTAACCAACCCCACCCCTATTTCAACCGCATCCGTGCCACCAGTATCGGCGGGATAGAGCGTATCCACACCCAGTTAAGTGGTGAGTCTGACTTCACCTCAAGGTTTTCAGGTAATGTGGGCTCTTCCATTCCATCTAGGACAAATCCGCACTTGAAGCAGGTATTGAAAAGCATATTAATCGGACGGTGGAAATAGTGCTGCGGCTCAGGCTGACCCCGGATACCGATACCCATGTAAGCAGCAGCTACCGCATAGTCGGTTATTTTAATCCCGTAAATAGTCACCAGTTCACCGTCCCGGTAAACCTCCTCGGCCGTCAGACTGGCCGTCATCGAGTTAAAAGCAGGATGAAGCACGGAAAATACAAACCGCCCTCCCCGTTTAAGCAACTTTGGCAGGACTGATATCATCGGCTCTATTGATGACATATCCATCAAAGCCATAGTGCAGACGACAACATCGAACTGTCTCTCCCCGAGCGCCAGTAACGCCACCTTATCAGTAGCGTCAACCACCCGGTATTCAATCTTATCAACATCATCGGTGGTACGCTGCTTTGCCCGTTTGATGAACTTTTCCGAATGATCAACAGCCAGCACGGTAACACCGTGAGTCGCCATGCGACGGGTAAAGCGCCCAGCACCACAGGCGATATCCAATACCCGCTCGCCGGGCTTCAGCTCCAGCAGGCGCTCAGTAGCTGGTTCAATCAGGTAATCCTGAAAACTATTACCAACGCCAATCTTGTCATCCCACCATTCGGCGATGTTGTCCCAGACCCGAACCGTCTTTCCATCATATTCAGGAAAATCAGGAGACTGCTCTGATGACATACTCGCCACTCCTTATCAGTATGAATAATTTATATTACTCTCCGGTTGATTCTTTACTACGCTTGACCAACCCCACCCTTACGGCTTCCCTCAGGGTGCTGACCGGGACAAGCTCAATGTCTTTGGGGACCCGACTGACCTTAGCACCGGCTTCGGGTATCAGGCAGCGCTTGAAACCCAGCCGGGCGGCTTCAGCCACCCGCCTGTCCAGCTGGGAGACCGGCCTCAGTTCGCCGCTCAAGCCCACCTCCCCCACTGCCACCAGCTGCGGGTCAACACCCGCACCCCGGAAACTGGAAGCAATAGCCAGGGCAATAGCCAGGTCAGCCGCCGGCTCACCAATCCTGAGACCGCCGGTAACATTAACCATGATATCCTGATTACCCAGCTTCAAGCCGACCTGCTTGCTAAGCACCGCCGCCACCAGCAGCAGCCGGTTAAAGTCGACACCGTTGGCAGTGCGCCGCGGCAGGCCGAAGCTGGTGGGATTGGTCAGGGCCTGAATCTCCACCAGCAGGGGGCGGCTGCCCTCCAGCGTGGGCACCACCGCCGAACTTGTAGCCTCACCCAACCGCTGCGACAGGAACACCTGCGATGGATTTTCCACCTCAACCAGACCCTGCTCCTTCATCTCAAAAACGCCAAGCTCATTGGTAGAGCCAAAGCGGTTCTTCACGCAGCGCAGCAGCCGGTAGGCACTAAAAGGCTCGCCCTCAAGATAGAGCACAACATCAACGATATGCTCAAGACCCCGGGGACCGGCAATAGTCCCTTCCTTGGTTACATGCCCGGTAATAAAAATAGGCACTGCGCTGAGCTTCGCCCAGTGCATAAGCCGCTGTGTGCACTCCCGCACCTGGGTTATACTGCCCGGTGCCGTATCCGCCTCCGAAAGGTACATAACCTGGATGGAATCAATAACCACCAGACCGGGTGATAGTTCCTCAAGCTGGTTCAGGATAACATCCACGTCAGTCTCAGCCAATAGATAAAGCCCTTCACCCTTTATCCCCAGACGCTTTGACCTGAGCTTAATCTGCTGTAGCGTTTCCTCACCGGAAACATAGACCACCCTACCCCTCGTCTGCGCCACCAGAGCCGAAACCTGAAGCAAAAGGGTGGATTTGCCAATACCGGGCTCGCCGCCAATCAGTACCAGGGAACCGGGCACTACTCCCCCACCCAGCACCCGGTTAAACTCGCCCAGAGGCAGCGAAAAACGGTCGGCTGCCTCAATTGCCACCCGGGATAGCTCCTGGGGGGGGTTAAGGGGAGAAATAGGCTGGAAAGAAGCCGCCGGAGCAGTTACTACCTTTTCTACAAAGCTATTCCACTCCTGGCAGTTAGGACAGCGCCCCAGCCACTTCAATTCCTCTCTGCCGCACTGCTGGCAGACAAATATCGTTCTGGGGCGGGATTTACCTGATTTAACCATAAACCGACTTTACCCGATTTTAAGCAATAAGACAAGGGTAATTTAGGCTAGAAAGGTCTGGCTAGAGCAAAACGGTTGGTTTAGCCCACCATACCCAGGAATATGCCGGCGGCGGTAGCGGTGCCGATTACTCCGGCAATGTTGGGACCCATGGCATGCATCAATAGGAAGTTCCGCGGGTTAGCCTCCTGTCCCATTTTCTGTACCACCCTGGCTGCCATTGGCACGGCGGAGACACCGGCGGCACCTATCATCGGGTTAATCTTCTCTTTGGTGAAAAGATTCATAAACTTGGCCAGACACACGCCAAAGGCAGTAGAGCTGGCAAAGGCTACCACTCCCAGACCAAACACTATCAGGCTATCCACCTTGAGGAAAGTATCGGCACTCATAAAGCAACCGACGCATATACCAAGAAGAATGGTAAGTATGTTAATAAAGGCATTGGCAGCGGTATCAGCCAGTCTGTCAGTCACCCCGGATTCCTTCAGCAGGTTGCCGAACATGAACATACCGATAAGAGGAGCTGATTTAGGCACCAGCAAGATGATGATAACAGCGCCGATTATGGGGAAGAGGAGTTTTTCAGTCCTGGACACCGGGCGCAGCTGCGGCTTCATATATATCGCCCGCTCTTTCTTACTGGTAAACAGTTTTATAATCGGAGGTTGGATAATAGGCACCAGAGCCATATAGGTATAGGCAGCCACCGCAGTAGCCCCGAGGAAGTGGGGAGCGAGCCTGTTGGTCAGATAGATAGTAGTTGGTCCGTCAGCCCCACCAATTATGCCGATTGAGCAGGCCTCTTCAATGCCTATCTGCATGACATTGGGTAGGGCAGCCCCTATAAGCAGGGCAGCGAAGAAGGCAAAGTAAACACCAAACTGTGCCCCGGCACCGAGTATCAGCGTCTTGGGATTGGCTATGAGCGG
>CAZRDI010000027.1:0-1408 GCA_964598825.1 uncultured Dehalococcoidales bacterium | reverse complement strand
GGAGCCCCAGGTAAGGTTGAGGAAACCAAGCTCGAAGGACTCTAACAATTTATCCCCTTCAATATTCGATAACAGCTATTACGCCACCCGTCTCAACCACCTCTCCCTCAGAAACCTTAATGTCGCTAATTGTCCCCGCAACCGGAGCCAATATAGGATTTTCCATCTTCATCGATTCTAGTATACAGAGTGTGTCTCCTTCTTTAACCGCATCCCCTGCTTTAACCTCTACACTAATAATCTTACCTGTTATAGGAACTTCCACAATCTCTTGCGCCACTTTTAATCTCCTTTCTCCTTACTATCACTGCTTTCGCTCTTACGGGCACCAATTCTACTAAACACCAGCCCGGTCAGCCATACTGCCACCGCCAGAATAACCAGCACGGCAAAGACAAGACCGAAGCCAATCCCACCAATTTGCCCGGCAAGACCCCAATCTATTGCCACTTCCCTATCTCACCTCCATATTCACCGCCACCTATATTTTGGCAAGTTAAAAGGGCGGTTGCTTCAATTAACTCAGTTCCCCGCCCCTTATTATAACAACCCAGCCTTATTCATCTCACACCGACTTATGATTTATCATCCCCCACCGATGCTTCTACAGCGGTTGGACGCACTATAATCTCCTCTCCCTCAAGGTCAACTACCACAGTATCTCCTGACTGGAATTTGCCACGGAGTAAGTCCTCCGAGAGCTTATCTTCCACCATATCCTGAATCACCCGGCGCAGAGGTCGAGCTCCAAAGACTTCGTCATAGCCTTTCTCACCTATAAAGTCCCTCGCCGCATCGGTTACCTCCATTTTTATCCCCTTCTCCGCCACCCGCTGCGTTACCGTAGCCAGCATCAAATCAACTATCTTCCGGATGTGCTCCTTGGTCAGGGAATGGAATACAATCACGCCGTCAATACGATTAAGGAACTCGGGACGGAAAGTCTTCTTCAATTCGCCGAGCAGCTTCTCCTTCATACTCTCGTAATCTTGCTCCCGGTTTTTAGCCTCATCACTGTGAACGGCGAAGCCCATAGTAGTGCCTTTCCTGATTAGCTCAGCACCGATATTGCTGGTCATAATGATAATGCTATTGCGGAAATCAACACGGCGACCCTTGGCATCAGTCAGGTGGCCGTCATCAAATATCTGGAGTAGTATATTAAATACGTCAGGGTGAGCCTTTTCAATTTCATCCAGAAGTATGACACAGTATGACTTTCGTCTCACCGCTTCAGTTAGCTGTCCGCCCTCGTCATAGCCAACATATCCTGGCGGTGCGCCAACCAGCCGGGATACAGCAAATTTCTCCATAAACTCTGACATATCAAGCCTGATTAGGGTGTCCTCACTGCCAAACATAAACTCAGCCAGGGCTCTGACCAGCTCTGTCTTACCAACACCGGTGG
>CAZRDI010000026.1:0-13102 GCA_964598825.1 uncultured Dehalococcoidales bacterium | reverse complement strand
CCGCTGGCTGCTACCTTGTCTTTTATCCACGAAACCAGCTTCTCAGCTAACTGCTCTGCATTCATGTGAGTCTCCGTTGAAGTAGTGAGTTATGGGTAGTATACTACCACATAGCTATCCGGTCAAAAGGTTTACGATGCCAGACGCAGATATTGTTCTCAAAAACGCTAATGTAATAACCGTGGACCTCAGACAACCCGGCGCTGAGCTGGTGGCGATTAAGGACGGCAAAATTTTGCTGGTTGGCGGTAATGAGAGGCTGGATGAGGTGGAGGGCGCTAAGACCGGGGTAATTGACTGCCGGGGCAGGACGGTGGTGCCCGGTTTCAACGATGCCCACTGCCACCTTTCTGCTTTTATCAGGAAGCTGCTCAGCATTGACCTGAGTCCCTCATCGGTTAGTTCTATTGGTGACATAAAGGCAGCCATTAGCCTCAAGGCTCAGCATACTCCACCCGGTCAATGGCTTGCCGGGACTGACTACAATGAGTTTTACCTCGCCGAAAAACGGCATCCTACCCGCTGGGATATAGATGAAGTAGCCCCCCACCACCCGGTAATTCTGGCTCACCGCTCACTGCACGCCTGCGTGCTTAATAGCCTGGCGCTCTCTCTGGCCGGTATCACTAATGAAACACCGGAGCCGCCCGGAGGCACTATTGATAGAGACCTTAATACGGGAGAGCCGAACGGTATTCTATTTGAGATGGTGGGCTACCTGACGGGGGAGGTGATGCCTTCTCTGTCCGGAGAGGAACTGGCAAACGGCATGGCTCTGGCTGACGAGCACTATTTGTCACGTGGGATTACCTCTCTGCAGGAGGCTACGGTAAGCAATGACCTTAAGCGGTGGCAAACTCTCAAACGATTTAAAGACACCGGCAGGTTGAAAAGTCGGCTGTCTATGATGCCTGGTATCGGGGCTATAAGTCAATTTCAGGAGGCGGGTCTGATTTCAGGTTCCGGTGATAGCCAGTTGCGTCTGGGGGGAGTAAAAATAATACAGCGCGAGTCCGCAGGGCAGCCGTATCCCGCTCAGGCGGAGTTGAACCGGCAGGTGCTTGATGCTCACCGGGCTGGCTTTCAGTTAGCCATCCATGCCATTGAGCAGGGCACGGTGGAGGCGGCTATCATCGCTCTGGAGAATGCCCACAGACGGCTTCCCCAGCTTGGACGGCGCCATCGCATAGAGCACTGCTCGGAGTGCCCTTCTCATCTGCTCGAGCGGCTGAGCCAGCTCCAGGCGGTTATCGTTACCCAGCCCTCCTTCGTCTATTATAGTGGCGAGAGGTATTTAGCCACGGTGTCGGCTGACCGGCAGCGGTGGTTGTACCGGATTAAGTCCTTCCTTGACAGTGGGTTGGTTGTTGCCGGCAGCTCGGACTCCCCGGTAGTTTCTGATAACCCGTTGATTGGTATGTATGCCGCCGTCACCAGGCGGGCTGAATCGGGGCAGGAGCTTTTACCTGAGGAGTGCATTTTACCCGCTCAAGCGCTGGCTATGTATACCATAAACGCTGCTTACGCCTCTTTTGAGGAGGATATAAAAGGCTCCGTTACTGAGGGCAAGCTGGCTGATATGGTAGTACTGAGCGACGACCCTGTTGAGTCGCCGCCCGAGCGGATAAAAGACATCCGTGTGGAGATGACCATTATTGATGGCAAGGTGGTTTGGGAAGCTTGACTTATAGCCTGAAGAACGAGCCATTTATACTGAAATAGTTATTTAGGAGGTACCTATGAGACGTGGTATCAGTATTGCTATGGTTATTTTCGGCCTACTTATGCTGGCTTCGGGAATAACGAAATTATTCCCACCCTTCGATACGACATTTCATCCGGGTCATGTTGCCAATTCTTTTATCTTTACTCTTCTTGTTGTCATTCATATATGGCTGAATCGGAAGCCGATTATTCGGTATTTCAAAGGGTTAAAATGGTGGTGGATTCTAGTTGGATTAGGGCTTGCTACAGTTATTTGGATAGGTGTTGGGTTGCCAATACTCCTCACTTAGCTAGCTGATAAATAAGATATGGAGAGGATTGTCAAGCTTGACTTGCTGTCTGGGAAACGAGTAAACTGAGTACGGGAGGAAGTGAGATGCCAATATATGAGTATGTTTGTTCTGATTGTGACTTAAAGTTTGAGCTAATACGCCCCTTAAGTCAGGCTGATGAAGGGGCTCCTTGCCCTCGTTGCCAGAATACGGCGCAACGGGTGTTATCTACTTTCGCCTCCTTCTCCACCGATGAGAGTGGGCTGACCTCTTCCATCGGGGGCGACTCTTGTTCCAGCTGTAGTACTACCAGTTGTGATACCTGCGGCCTCTCCGGTTGAAATGGGACATGTCAGCCGCCACTGTTCCCAGAGCTTTTGCAATTCTAGCCCGGTGTATGTAGAAGGTTGGAATTATGGGGAAAACTTTAGCCGAAAAAATCTTAAGTGACAGGTCTGGTACAGAGGTATGTGCCGGCGATATAGTTATTGCGCCGCTTGACCTAGTCTTTGTGCAGGATAGCACCGGGCCCCTCACCTTGAGACTGCTCAAAGAGAGCAATCTGAACGCGATTTGTAACCCTGAAAAGAGTATTCTGTTCATTGACCATTCCGTGCCCAGTCCGGCGAAAGAGCTTTCCAACGACCACGCTTTTCTCAGGAGTTTTGCCGGGGAGACGGGTGTCGTCTTGAGTGATACGGGGGAGGGTGTTTGCCACCAGGTAGTAGCAGAGTCTTTTGCCGCCCCCGGTAATGTAATTGTCGGTGCCGACTCTCATACTGTTACCGCCGGAGCTCTGGGGGCGTTTGCTACGGGAATGGGCTCTACGGATGTGGCTGTTGCTCTCGCCCTGGGTAAGACTTGGTTCCGGGTGCCGGAGACGGTCAGGATAGTGGTTCACGGTCGTTTGGCTAAAGGCGTCTATGCCAAAGACCTCATTCTACATCTCATCGGTCAGATTGGAGCTGATGGTGCGACATACGAGGCGCTGGAGTTTGGTGGTGAGACTGTGGGCGAGATGACGATGCCAGAACGCCTCACCATTGCTAATATGGCGGTGGAGGCTGGAGCTAAGGTCGGGCTTTTCCCTTCCGATGGCGTAACAAAGGGTTATCTGGAAAGCCGGGGGAGGGGAGAGCAATATGTGGCTCTCCAGCCGGATGCCGATGCTACCTATGAGAGAACGATTGAGATAGATGCGGCCTGGCTTGAGCCTACCGTGGCTAAGCCTCATACCGTTGATAATATTGCCTTGGCGAAGGAACTTAAAGGGGTTCCCATTGCCCAGGTTTTCATCGGTACCTGCACCAATGGGCGCCTGGATGACCTTCGCATCGCCGCCGGTATCCTGCAGGGCAGGATACGACATCCGGGCACCCGTCTGGTCGTGGCCCCGGCTTCTAAAGAAATTCTTCTGGCAGCCATAGCCGAGGGTTATATCACAACGCTGGTTGAGGCGGGAGCGACTATCGTCCCGCCCGGCTGTGCCGCCTGTCTGGGGGTACACCAGGGCGTGTTGGGAGACGGCGAGGCGTGTTTGTCCACGGCCAACCGCAACTTCAAAGGTCGTATGGGAAATCCGGATGCCTTTGTCTACCTGGCGAGTCCGGCAACGGCGGCGGCTACAGCCATCCGTGGTGAAATCACCGACCCGCGGGAGGTGCTGTAGATGTTGAGGGGCAAAGCATTTAAGTTCGGAGATGGTATCTCCACTGACCATATTGTGCCGGGGAGGCTGCTGCACCTGCGCAGTAATTTACCGGAACTGGCCAAGCACGTGCTTGAGGATGCCGACCCTACGTTTGCCCGGCGAGTCTCAAGCGGCGACTTCGTGGTCGCGGGGAAAAACTTCGGACTCGGTTCCAGCCGGGAGCACGCCCCGATTGTCATTAAGATGTCCGGGGTAAGTGCGGTGCTGGCGCAGTCAGTGGCTCGCATCTTCTTTCGGAACGCCATTAACATCGGGCTGCCGGTGCTTATCTGTGACACCAGTGGTATTAATGATGGTGATGAGCTGGAGGTGGACCTGGAGGCGGGGAAGGTTAAGAACCTGACAAACGGGGGAGAGGTTAGTTTTAGCCGGATGCCTGAAATTATGCTGCGTATCCTCAACGAAGGGGGGTTGGTTCCCTATATTGAGAAGTACGGGAGTTTTGATGTTAGCCCCGGGGCGGATAAAAATCGGAGGCAGCCGTTATGAAGCACACCATCACGCTGATACCTGGCGATGGTATAGGCCCGCAGGTGGTGGAAGCCACCAGGCGGGTTCTGGAGGCTACGGGCGTGGAATTTCAGTGGGATGTGGTTGATGCCGGTGCCGCCGCACTGGAGAAGGAGGGTAATCTCCTGCCGGAGCGTCTCTTTGAGTCAATCAGGAGGAATAAGGTTGCGCTCAAGGGGCCGGTTACCACGCCGGTGGGTGAGGGTTTTCGGAGTGTGAACGTGGCTCTCCGCAAGGCGCTGGGTCTCTATGCCTGCCTGCGTCCCTGCCGGAGCTATCCCGGTATCCCCTCCCGATATGAGAACATTGATATAGTGGTGGTGAGGGAGAATACCGAGGACTTATACGCCGGGATTGAGTTTGCCGAGGGCACTGCTGAGGCGGAAAAACTGCTCTCTTTCATTTCACAGAGTCAGGAAGAGGAAATACGGAAGGACTCCGGCATTAGCCTCAAGTTAATCTCCAGGACCGGAACCAGAAAAATCGCCACGTTTGCTTTTGAGTATGCCCGTGCTAACGGCAGAAAGAAGGTTACCGCTGTCCATAAGGCGAACATTATGAAGTTCTCGGATGGTCTCTTTCTCAGCGTGGCGCGTGAAGTTGCCGGTGCTTATCCCGATATAGAGTTTGAGGACAGACTTGTGGATAACCTGTGTGCCCAGCTCGTTCAGCAGTCGCATAGCTTTGACATACTTCTGCTCCCCAATCTCTACGGAGATATTATCTCCGATTTATGTGCCGGGCTCGTTGGTGGCCTGGGGGTGGTTCCGGGGGCGAATATCGGAGATGAGATAGCCACTTTTGAACCTACTCACGGCAGCGCACCCAAGTACGCTGGCTTGAACAAGGTGAACCCGATAGCCACAATCCTGTCCGGTGTGATGATGCTCCGCCATATAAACGAGAAGGCGGCGGCTGACAGGCTGGAGGCGGCTGTGGCGGGGGTCGTGGCTGAAGGCAAGTCGGTTACCTATGACCTGAAGCCGGGACGCGATTCTACTACCGCCGTGGGCACCTCTGAGATGGCAGATGCCATAATTGCGCACTTGAGCTAGAACCGGTGGCAGGCGGGTCAGTCCAGCGGTGTTAGAGCCAGCAACTCTTTGGCAATATCCGGATATCTGGCGATGAATTGCAGTTCATCGGCAACAAGGGGCTTCTGAGCTAACACATTGGCAAATCTGGCCAGTTCCAGAACCCTTTCCGCCTCGTCTCTGCTTGCGAATTCTACGTCGTATTTACCCATGACATGCCCGAAGCCGGATATCCCGCTATACTCACCGGAGCATATCTCTCTGCCGGTTTCAACTATCTCCGGTTCCCCTCTGCCCAGTTCCTTGAAGTTATATAGCTCGTAGTTATGCGGGTCCTTTAACACCCCGTCGGCATGGATACCGGAGGCGTGGGCGAAGGCGTTAGCTCCAACCCCGGGCTGGTTTACCGGGATGGGAACGTCAAAAGCATAGCTGGCATATTTACAAATCTTCCATGCCTTTGATAGGTTAATCGGCATACCAAACTTATATTTACCGGCGAACCCCTTCGCCTTTTTGAGGGCTAATATTACGGCGACAAGGTCGGCATTGCCGGCCCTTTCTCCAATGCCGTTGATAGTCGTATTTATGTAGGCATCCTGCCCCCCGTCAATGACTCCCATTGCCCCGGCGACGGAGTTAGCCACGGCCATTCCCAGGTCTCCGTGGCAGTGGAGCTCAATGGGTATTTCCACCTCCTGCGCCAGCAGTTTACAGGTCTCGTATATGGTGAAGGGACTTTCGTAGCCGAGCGTGTCACAGTATCTGACCCTGTCGGCCCCGTGTTCCTTAGCTGCGGTGGCAAAGCGGAGCAGGAAATCTATCTCTGTTCTTGAAGCATCCTCGGCATTAAGGCCGATAGTCTCGGCACCATGCGCCCTGGCAGCATCCATGGCTTCCGTGGCCATTTTCAATATATCCGCTTCGTTCTTGCTGCCTCTGAACTTGCCCGTAATCATCTGCTTGGAGGTGGATATGGAAAGGTTGAGGTCCTTGATTTTTGGCACCATCTGGAAAGCCTTTTCCACATCCTCAACGGTAGCTCGTATCCATCCCTCCAGGCGGATGGGCCGTAAGACTCCCATCTCTGCCAGTTTAAGGTTTGCCTGAAGATAATTAGACTCGTGCTTGGTGGTGGGGAAGCCAAACTCACTCTGATAAACTCCCATCTCGTTCAGATATATGTTTATCATGGTCTTGGCGAGCTTGGATAGACCGAGCTTGGCGGTTTGAACCCCATCACGGTTTGTTACATCAATTAAGTAAATTTTACCCATATTATATTATTCTACCTTTCAAGTTCTAGCGGGTAGGCTCTTGCTACCCACATATAATTTTACCTTTTTTAGATGGTTGGGTTCAAGTTGCCGTGGTGTTTGCTTCTTCGTTTACGGGGAGCGGACGGCGTTTCTTTTTGAGTAGCAGGTAACCCCCGGCCACTCCGCCCAGAATTATAGCCAGACCGGCTATCCCCAGGGCGCAGAATATAACGGCATCATACCAGAAGTCCCGTGGGAAAAGCATGAGCATGTAGCCTTCGGCTGACCAGTATTCGTTGCTGAAGAAGAGCAGGTGAAACCGTAAAAAGAGCCGGTCAAAACCCAGCAGTGTGCCTAACCCGAGAGCTAGTATCAGCACCAGGGTAGTACCACTGCCCCAGACCGCTCCCCATGCCAGTTGCCGCCGGTATTTCCCCTTTCGCCAGAAGAGGCTCACTCCGGCATAAACCAGGACGTAAATCAGCGTTCCTAGTAAAACCCGGTAGTCCAGCCGGATTAACCCCTTGACATCCCTGAAGTGAATGGTCTCTTCTTGAGTGAACAGGTCAAAAGACTCGCCATCCTTTATTACAGTAAGGTTAATATACTCCTCACCCGACCTGAAATAGCTGATTAGCCCGGTAGCTGCTTTTTTCAGTTCGGCTTCAGCCAGGCCGGTAGACTGGCTCACATCGTATTTTTCAAAGCCGTATTCGTAGAGCCAGAGGCTGTTTACTCCCCAGCCGATGCCGGCTGTCAGCAGCAGCAGAGGCAGGCAGAGTATAAACAGGCATTTAGCCGCAATAGCCGGTATCCTCAAATTCTATCTCCTGAACTCATTATCAGATTTTACACTGTTGCCGCTAAAAAGCATAGGGTTTATCTGATTTCAGCCTTGTTGGTGGTTATTTTGAGCTAAACTTGGCATCAGGGAGAAGAACGGGGCAATTAACAGGCCGGGTAAATTGAGGGATAGATAGTCAGGGTCATGCAAATTGAGCTTGCTTTCGTGGTATAATAGTTGAAATGGTGAAGGCGGTTGGTTTATCTCTTGTCCGCCCGGGTGTGTTATATTAAATAAGCAGTAAGTAAATACGAGGTGATAAATGGCTAAATGCCCTAATTGTGGCCAGGAAACTAGCGGTGATTACTGCCAGTGGTGTAAGTATCCCATGATAAAGGATGTTCCGGCAGAGCGCCAAAAGGTTGAGAAAGCGGTAAAGAAGGAAGCCGATGTAGCTCCCCACGCCGTAATAGTTATTGACCCGGTGCAGCAGGTTGAGGAATGCTTAAAAGAGGTAGAGGTCATTTGTGAAGAGCTGAAAGCCGGGAAAGTTAAGACAAGGGAAGCGTTAGAAAGACTTTCATATATTCTTTAGTCCTTGAGTGGACTGACTTGTGAAAGGGGGAACAAGCTATGAAGATAGTTCGGTTGATTGGCTCGCTGGCTTTCGTGCTCGGGCTCTTTACTGCGGTCTTTGCCGGGCTGCCCTGGTACATCTACACCTACCCCGGTTTGCCCTTGTGGCTTAAGATTGCAGCCTATGGCTTTATGGGGGGCATTCTGCTGGTCTTGCTATCGGTGGCTGTTGAACAGCGGAAAGGCAAGGCACTTGAGACGAAACTCCCGTCCGTTGAGTCGCCGCCTCAGATGCCGCTCCAGAATTCTGCGGAAGTCCCGGGGCGCGAGGTCACCCAGACATTAGGTTTGGTTCAGGGGCACACTATCTTTGCTATCTGGATTGGAAGGGACCTTTCTGCCCTGGTGCGGCTTGTTCTTGGCGGTGAGTTGATTGAATATACAGATATGATGGGGCGAGCCCGTAAAGTGGCGACAAGTAGGATGATAGCCCAGGCTGAAGAGCTGGGGGCTGATGCCATTATTAACGTTCGTTTCATGACTACCAGTGTCATCGGCAGTGCCGCTGAGCTTCTGGCTTATGGCACGGCTGTCAAGCTCGGTAGCCCCGCCAACGGATAAATAAAGCTCCAAAAGTCAGAGCGGACCTCAGCGGAGAAAAATACCCCAAAAACCAGCCCTGTGCTATAATTAGTCAAAGCCAAGCGTAGAAGGTGCCATGTTTACCCATCTCCATGTTCATACTGAGTATAGTCTGCTTGATGGTATGTGCCGCATACCCAGGCTGGTGGCACGAGCCAAAGAGATGGGGATGGATAGCCTGGCGATAACCGACCACGGGGTTATGTATGGCGCTATCCAGTTCTACCTGGCAGCTAAAGAGGCGGGTATAAAGCCTATCATCGGCTGTGAGGTTTATGTGGCTCAAGATAGCCGCTTTAGCCGGAATGCCGGCGATAAAAATAGCCACCACCTTGTTCTACTGGCCAAAAACCAGGCAGGATACCGCAATTTAATCCAGCTGGTCACCAAAGCTCACCTTGAAGGTTTTTACTACAAGCCACGGGTAGATAAAGAGCTCCTCCAGCAGTATCACCAGGGTCTTATTGCCATGTCGGCCTGTGCCGGTGGTGAGATTCCCAAACTCGTTCTGGGAGGGCGTCTTGAGGAGGCTAAAGAAGTTGCCCTGTGGTATAAGCAAACATTTGACGATTTTTATCTTGAGATACAGAGACAACCTATCCCCGAGCTGGAGCAGATAAACCAGGGACTCATATCTATGGGTAGCGAGCTGGATATCCCGCTGGTGGCGACTAACGACGTCCACTATGTTAACAAGGAGGATGCCTCAACTCACGACCTGCTGCTATGCATCGGTACTAACACCTCCGTTCATGATGAGAAGCGGATGAAAATGGCGGGCGATTTCTTCTACCTCAAGAGTCCGCAGGAGATGGCGGAGCTTTACCGCGACATTCCCCAGGCTATAGAGAACACCGAGCGTATTGCTGAAATGTGCAACCTCAAGCTGGTGTTTGGGCGCCTTTACCTCCCTGAGATAGGACTGCCTGAAGGTAAGACGCCTGACCAGTTTCTGGCTGACCTTTGTTACGAGGGTTTACCTCGATATTATCCCCAGACCAGCACGGAAATAAAGCAGCGGCTTGAATATGAACTGGAGGTGATAAAGCAGACTCAATTTGCTAACTACTTCCTTGTCGTCTGGGACATCATTTCCTTTGCCAAGAAGCAAAACATCCTGTTTGGGGTCAGGGGTAGCGCCGCTGCCAGCATTGTGCTTCACTGCCTGGGTATCACCGAGGTTGACCCTATTGAAAATAAGCTGGTCTTTGAGCGCTTTCTCAATCTGGAACGCCGGGAGATGCCGGATATAGACCTGGATTTTGAGGATGAGCGCCGTGACGAGGTTATCTCCTACGTATCACAGAAATACGGGCGGGACCATGTTGCCCAGATTATCACCTTCGGCACGCTGGGTGCCAGGGCAGTCCTGAGGGATGCAGGTCGGGCTCTGGGCATGCCCTATAGCGAGGTCGACCGTGTAACCAGGCTGGTTCCATTTGCTCCGGGCATGACCCTGACCAGGGCCATGGATGAGAATAATGAACTCGGCGATATTTACCGTCAGGATACCATAATCCGTAATCTGGTTGACTCGGCAATGAGCATGGAGGGTATTGCTCGCCATGCCAGCACTCACGCTGCCGGTGTAGTTATATCCAAAGAGCCACTCGTCAGGTACGTTCCGCTCCAGCGGGCGAGCAAGGCTAACGGTGCCGACACGGTTATGACCCAGTTCACCATGGAAGATATTGCCCGTATCGGGCTGCTGAAAATAGACTTTCTCGGTCTGGCTAACCTCACTATTCTGGGCAGGGCGCGGCAAATTATTAGAGAGAGCCGTGACGTGGATATCGATTTGCATAATATACCCATGGATGATGCCAAAACCTTTGACCTGTTATCTTCAGGAGAAACAGCCGGCGTATTCCAGCTTGAAGGCTCCGGAATGCGAAAGACCGGAATGTCTCTGAAACCAAACAACTTCAACGATATCGCCGCAATAGTGGCGCTGTTCCGTCCCGGTCCTATGGACCATATTCCTACTTTTATCAATGCCAAGCACGGTAAGGCAGAAATCCGCTATCCCCACCCCGCCCTGGCCGACATCCTTAAAGAGACCTACGGAGTAATCGTCTATCAGGAACAGGTGCTCTTTATCGTTCAGGCTATTGCCGGTTACAGCCTGGGACAGGCGGACGTCTTTCGTAAAGCAATGGGCAAGAAGATACCCGAAGTCATGCGGAAGGAAAAGCAAAATTTCATCGCTGGCGCGAAAGAAAACGGGTTCTCCGAGAAGGTTGCCGAGGATATATTCGCTTTAATTGAGCCTTTTTCCGGCTACGCTTTTAACAAAGCCCACGCCGTCAGTTATGCCTTGGTTGCTTATCAGACTGCCTATCTCAAGGCAAACTATCCTACGGAGTATATGACTGCTTTCCTGATTGCCAATGCCGGTCAGTTGGAAAAGATGGCTAATGCCGTTGCCGAGTGCCGTCGCCTGGGTATTGAAG
Organism: uncultured Dehalococcoidales bacterium; assembly: GCA_964598825.1. Taxonomy (GTDB): domain Bacteria; phylum Chloroflexota; class Dehalococcoidia; order Dehalococcoidales; family JAUXAP01; genus JAUXAP01. The sequence continues at coordinate 2,136 of CAZRDI010000026.1, read as the reverse complement.
TGCTACAGCCTGATATAAACCATAGTCAAGCCAGCTTTTCCATAGAGAAGGAGAGCGAAAGTAGTGCTCCGGCTATTCGCTTCGGGTTAGCCGCAATTAAGAATGTGGGATCTGCGGCTGTGGAGCCTGTCATTGTTGAACGTGGTAAGGGGGGTGAATTCAAATCTATTGAAGACCTGTGCCGTCGCTGTGATATGCGCGGTTTGAATAAAAGGGTGTTGGAAAGCTTGATTAAGGTTGGTGCTCTGGACAGCATGGGTAACCGCGGTACTCTACTTCATAACATGAACCGTATCTTATCTATGGCTCAGCGAGAACAACGTTTACGGGAAACAGGGCAGTCTACCATGTTTGACCTGTGGGGGGAGAAAACGCCGGTTCCTGCTCCCGGTCTTGACCTGCAGGACGCTGATGTTTATACCAAGGAGCAGTTAACCTGGGAGAGGGAGTTGACGGGAGTATATCTCTCCGAGCACCCCTTCAGCGCTGTGGCCAGCAATATAGGTGCTGAGGTTACCCTGTGCGGTCAGGTTGATGCCGAGATGAAAGAGCAGACCGTTGTCGTGGCTGGAATGGTGGCCTCGGTTCGGCCCCTCCTAACCAAAGACGGGCGTCCCTTTGCCAGTGCAGTTCTGGAGGACCTTGACGGTAGAGTGGAGGTTATGGTCTGGTCCAATGTCTATACCAGTACCAGGGACCTCTGGCAGGAAGGGGATATTCTGCTGGTTGAAGGTAAGGTAAAGCTAAGGAATGATAGGGTGCAGTTGAACTGTGATAAGGTAAGTCGCTACCAGCCGGAAGCAGCCCCGGGTGAAGAAGCGGTTATTCCTGAACCCGCTGAGACACCGGCGGTAGCTGAGGAAAACGGAGCTTACACCGCACCGGTCAAGAAACGCCAACTTATAATCAGCATTGCCCAGACTACCGATGAGGATAGTGATACAGCCTATCTGCATAAATTGATTGACACCCTTAGTGATTTCCCTGGAGAGGATGAGGTCAGCCTGCGTGTTACCAACGAGGAAAAGATTATAAGTCTCAAGCTGTCCAATATACACCCCAATTACTGCCCCGAACTTCATCAGCGGCTGGTGGAGCTGGTGGGAGAGGAGGGGCTGGAGCTAATTGAAAAGTCGTGAGGTTTGTAAAACCCTAGAAACCTCTACCTCTTAATGTTAGAATGTTTGAAGAGGAGAGATTCAAAATGCCCTCAAAAGAGACATCGTTGGGGCACAGGAAGAGGTTGCGGGAAAAGTTCATTAAGTCGGGTCTGGCTGGCTTCCACGATTATGAAATTATTGAATTGCTCCTGACCTTAGGCTCACCCCGCAAGGACTGTAAGCAGCAGGCAAAAGATGTCCTTAAAAGGTTCAGAACTCTTAGGGGAGCACTGGAAGCCCCCCTTGAAGAGCTGCGGCAAATAGACGGAATAGGCCCTCATAGTGCCTTTGGCATTAAGCTGGTGCAGGAAGTAGCCAGGGAGTTCCTTAAGGAGAGAATTGTTGATAAACCTATCTATAAATCTGCCAAAGAGGTTTTTGATTATCTCTACCACTCAATGCGAGACCTCAGGAGAGAGGTGTTGAAGGTTATCCACCTGAGTGGCCGATACCACATTATTGAGACTGTAGACCTCTTTGAAGGCACGCTGGAGGGTATTCCCATCCGCCCCCGCGAGATTGTGGAGGATGCCATGAAACATGAGGCTGCTGCTATAATCTTTGTCCATAACCACCCCTCGGGTGACCCCATCCCCAGCAAGAGCGATGAGCAGTTTACCAGAGACCTGGTCTTTGTCGGGGAGGTTATTCAGATTAAGGTGTTAGACCATATCATAATAGGCGGTAACCAGTACTTTAGCTTTGCTGATGAAGAACTGATTGATAAATACAGGTTGGATTATTTGAGCTTTAAAATGAGAAAGGTACATGATAGCTACCGCAAATAGGTTTCAAGAATCAGGCGGAGCCACTACTTCTGATTAGCCTCTTCGCTTTACGCTCTATCGGCATGTGTCAGGTCTTCCGGTTTCTTACCCCAGCTCGGGTTCAATCAGGCCGTAGTCGTTATCCCTTCGACGATATAGCAGATTAATCTCTTCAGTTTCAGCGTTGAGGAACAGGAAGAAGTCGTGCC
>CAZRDI010000025.1:0-13221 GCA_964598825.1 uncultured Dehalococcoidales bacterium | reverse complement strand
TATAGCAGATTAATCTCTTCAGTTTCAGCGTTGAGGAACAGGAAGAAGTCGTGCCCCAGAAGCTCCATCTGGTCTATGGCTTCAGATGTTGACATTGGCTTGATAGCGAACCGTTTAACCTTGGTAACCTTCCTGGAGGATGGCGCTGGCTCTGCTTCTTCGCCGGCTTCTTCTTTAGCCGGAGAGCTGCCCCTGCCCTTTTTGTACAGCTTTCCCTTGTGGTGCTCAATTTGCCGTCTCATAACCTCCGTCACCTTATCAACAGCGGTGAACAGGTCCTGGCCTCTTCCCTTGCCGCGAAGCAGGGTGCCGTTGCTATCCATGGTTACCTGTACCCCGAAGTGTTGCTGGGGGGACTTTGTCTCCTCCTCAAAAATTTCTATCCTGGATTCTATGATGTTGGGCAGATGGCGGTCGAACTTCCCCAGCTTGCGCTCGATATAGCGGCGTAGCGGTGGTGATATGTCTATATTCTTGCCCGTGATATTTAGCTCCATCGGCTCATGCTCCTCCTCTTTAACTCGCTTAGATTTCTCTGGCCAGGACCAGTCCCCACACCGAGGCGGCTCCGGCAGCTTTTAGTGCTGCTGCGCAGGCATTAAGAGTGGCCCCGGAGGTTGAAACGTCATCTATAAGCAGTACCTGCTTGTCCCGCAGTCTTTGGTCGCGACAGGTAAAAGCATTGGTTACATTGCTACGCCTCTCGTCTACGGTCGGTGTTTTAGCCTGGGGAGGGGTGTGGCGCTGTCGGATGAGGTGGTCATCTACTACCGGCAGGTTGGTGAGCTTGCTTAGCTCATTAGCCAGCAGGCCGGACTGATTATAGCCGCGCTCTCTCAGGCGTTTCCTGTGCAGCGGCACCGGCACCAGGGTCTCTACGGGTATGGGGTTTGTGGTAAGATACTCCTGCAGCATCCTGGCCAGGGGTGCGGCTAAGGCTCTAATGTTTCCGTATTTTAGCTGATAGATAGCCTGGTGCATGACTCCGTCAAATTGAAATGGAGAGCGGATACCGTCTATATCTGCCTGCCAGCCAACGCAGGAAGGACAAAGTATGCCACTGGGCTGTGGTTTACCGCATCTGGGGCAAAACGGGGGCATGATTCGGGGCAGCGAAAGGTAACAAGATGAGCAAATGAAATCACCCTCGCTTCCACAACCCACACACCATTGTGGAAACAAAAGGCCAAGTGCTGTCCTCTTAAACTTAGTTAATTGAGGAAGCACGTTCACCCCCTGTAATTCTCTAATGATGAACTTTTAGGGGCTTGATGAGCGAGAGCGAGCGTTATGGAGTGTTCCGCTCATAATAGGCTCGTCAATGTAGACATCACCATTCCTGATTTTCAGGTTGTAGCCGCAATCAGGGTTGGTGCAAACCCAAGCTTTGTAGTGAATAGCTGCCCCCTGGCTACCAAAATCGGATAGGGGCACCAGGTCTCCAGACTTACATTTTTGGCACTTGGGAAAACTTGATTGTTCCACGAAGTCCACCTCCCAACCGGAATTAAATTTTATAACAGTATACACTAAGTAGTGGCTGCTGACAAGGGCTTTTTTAGCCCGACCGAATTAATCTGACTGTAAATAGCTCCTTCCCTGGTTAGCTGACTTTTCATCAGGTTGATAGCGTCTACCGTAATGCTATAAGTCGTCCCAAACCTGGTGTTGGTTATAAGCTGCCCCACTCGCTGCCGCTCGTCCGGTGATGCCCGGTCGTGGAGGCGTGCCAGGGTCAAATGGGGCGTAAATGGTCGTGACTCGGGAGTAAAACCCAGTGGAGTCAGACTGGCCGCAATGCGTTGCTGTAGCTGGCCCAGCTTGTCTATTTCTCCGCTTACCCCTACCCAGACTACCTGAACTCGCTTAAGATTGGGGAAAACTCCCAAGTCTTTGACCTCCAGATGGAAGGGGGATATTCCCCGGGTGGCTGCCTCCATCGCTCTGGTGATATCGCCGATTGTGTCTACAGGGATGTTACCCAGGAATTTTAATGTCAGGTGAATACTGTTCGGGTCAACCCACTTCACGGGGGACTGTGTGGCCGGCTTCAGTTTCTCCTGTAACCGGATAAGCCCTGCTTTTAATTCGTCAGGTAGCTCAATGGCAATAAAAGAGCGGACTTGTTCCATACTCTGGCCTTATCTGTCCTCAATGCCCAGCAGTCTCCGGGCATTGCCCGATAGAATCAGATTCTCCGTCTCTTCAGGTAGGTTCAAGGACTTAATTTCTTTTATTAACCGGCTCTGCGGCAGCAGGGGATAGTCGCTGCCGAAGAGAATCCTGTCAGCGCCGACAAGCCGGACAACCTGCTCGTATATCTGCGGGGTATACAGGAAGGGCGAGGCTGCGGTGTCAAAAAAGACGTTGCTCATAGCCTGCTTTACCTCGGGCATTAGAGCATAGAAGGGTAAGCCGCCACCCCAATGGGCGCAGACGAGGGTTAGGTCCGGGAAGCTGGTTATAAAGGGGTAGAGCATATCCGGGGTGACAGTTCCCTTGCCCGGATACTGATGGCCTACCGGCTCGGAGGCGTGGGTGAGCAGAATCAGGTTATACTTTCTGATTGTCTCCACAAGGGGCGTCATCAGTTCCTCATCTCCCAGGTCGAACAGTTGCATATCCGGTCTCAGTTCGCCAACCCCTCTTATCCCCCCTCCGGCACAGCGTTCTATCTCGGCTATGGCGGCATCATACGAGTTTGGCTGGACACTGCAGAAGCCTACCAGTCGCTCGGGGTAGCGGGCTATTGATTCCAGGATATAGTCGTTGGTTTCAACGCATAAGTCGTGCGTAATCCAGCCGATGTTGACGATAACCGAGATATCAACCCCGTCCTTGTCCATGCTGGCAATGAGTTCGTCAGCGGTGGCCAGCTTAGCCTCGGGATTAGAGTAGAGAATGGCAAAGCAGGGGTCGCTGTCAATATATTCGCGGCGGTTTTCCTTTATCTGCGGTGGAAATACATGAGTATGGAAATCTATAATCATTAACTCATTATAGCAAAGTGCCCTGCGTTATCTCAACAAGTGCCCCTTGTGCCGTGTTAAAAACAGGTTGGTAGATAATCTCATGGAGGAACAGGGTAGCATATGGGCGAAAAGCGCACTTTACGGGAAATAAGTGGCTAATTGAGCTCTCAGGATACCCCTCAATTATCACAACTAACTGTAAACAGGTATTTATTGAGTTGCGATATATGGCTAATCTGCGCTATTATTAAGAATTAGCAGTCTCAAGGCGAGATTGCTAAAATATTGCGTCTTAACTAATTAAATTAATTGAGGAAGGAGGACTGGAATGGCGGTTAAGCTTCAACCACTAGCTGACCGGGTAGTAGTTAAACCTATTGAAAGGGAAGAGGTGACCAAGGGAGGAATTGTCTTGCCTGATACGGCTAAGGAGAAACCCCAGGAGGGAAAGATTATAGCTGTTGGACCGGGTAGGTTATCTGATGATGGGAAGAGGATAGCCATGGATGTTAAAGTGGGTGATGTGGTGCTTTATGCTAAGTATGGCGGCACTGAGGTTAAGATTGAGGGTGAAGAACTGGTGATTTTGCGCGAGAGCGACATTTTAGCTAAAAGGGGCAAGTAAGTCTAATTATATATAAGGGAGGAGAAAATGGCTAAGCAGATTGTTTTTGATGAGGAAGTCAGGCGTGCATTGAAGAAGGGGATAGATACCCTGGTTGATGCGGTTAAAGTGACATTGGGACCTAAGGGGCATTGTGTGGCGCTGGATAAGAAGTGGGGAGCACCGTCAGTAATTGATGACGGGGTTACTATCGCCAAAGAGATTGAGTTGCCTGACCCCTTTGAAAATATGGGTGTACAGCTGGTTAAGGAAGCAGCTACCAAGACCAATGATGCTTGTGGTGACGGAACTACAACCTCTACCGTTCTGGCTCACGCTATTATTTCCGGTGGCTTTAAGAATGTGGCCGCCGGTGCCGAGCCCGTGGAGTTAAAGAGAGGCATTGAGAAGGCGACCATGGCTATTGTTGATGAGTTAAAGCGGATATCTACCGAGGTAAAGGGTAAAGAACAGATTGCCCAGGTGGGCACCATCACGGCCAAGGACCCTGAGATTGGTAAACTGATTGCTGAAGTGATGGAGAAGGTAGGCAAGGACGGAGTTATAACCGTTGAAGAGTCCAAGGGTATAAAGTATGAGACAGAGTATGTGGAAGGAATGCAGTTTGACCGTGGCTACGTTAGTGCCTATTTCATCACCAATGCCGAGAAGATGGAGACGGAGATAGAAGACCCCTACGTCCTTCTCACTGATAAGAAAATCTCGTCAATGTCCGACCTTCTTCCGGCTCTGGAGAAGATATTGCAGGTGTCTAAGAACCTGCTTATTCTTGCCGAGGATGTTGACGGGGAAGCCTTAGCCACTCTGGTGGTTAATAAGCTGCGGGGTACCATAAATATTTTGGCAGTCAAAGCTCCCGGTTTTGGTGACAGGCGCAAGGCAATGCTGGAAGATATAGCCATTCTTACCGGCGGTAAGGTGATTTCAGAAGAGGTTGGCCGCAAACTGGAGTCGGTTACTGTGGAAGACCTGGGCAGGGCGCGCCGGGTAACCTCTGATAAGGATAAAACAACTATTGTTGAGGGTAAAGGCTCGGAAGAGGAACTCAAGGCTAGAATCAAGCAGATTAAGGCCCAAATAGAAGAGACGACCTCTGAATTTGACAAGGAGAAGCTCCAGGAGAGGCAGGCCAAGCTGGTAGGTGGTGTAGGTGTAATCAAGGTGGGCGCTGCTACTGAGGTCGAGCTTAAGGAAAGGAAGCACCGGGTTGAGGATGCGCTATCAGCTACCCGGGCGGCGGTAGAAGAGGGTATTCTACCCGGTGGCGGTGTTGCCTTACTTAACGCTCTCGCCGTTCTGGATAAGCTGAAGGTTAGCGGAGATGAAGCTACCGGTGTTGATATTATCAGGAAAGCTGTTGAGGAGCCGATTCGCTGGATTGCTATAAATGCTGGTAAGGATGGTTCGGTGATAGTGGACGCGGTTAAGAAAAGTCCGGCCGGGGTTGGTTACGATGCTGAAGCCGGTGAATTTGGTGATATGGTGGAAAAGGGTATTATTGACCCGACCAAGGTGGTAAGGTCTAGCCTGGAGAATGCAGCCAGCATTGCCAATATGGTCTTGATTACTGAAGCGTTAGTGACCGATATTCCGGAGAAAGAGAAAGCACCTGATATGGCAGCTGGCGGTATGGGTGGCGGTATGGGTGGTATGTATTAATCGGCTTTAGCCGAAGCAGGTTGAGAATAGCCGTGGCCTTTAAACCACGGCTATTTTTTATTGGGGAATCATATCTTCAGCAGTTCTTCCAGAGGCTCGTCCTCGGCGACGGGGCCGACCACTGCCAGGCGGAGCTGGCTGCCTATCAGGAACTCCTGGGCTAACCGGCTAATCTCCTCGGCGGTGATGCTGTCAACGGTGGACATGACTTCGTCTATGCTGAGGATGCGTTCGGTAAGAACCTCCTGTCCCCCCATCCAGCCAGCTACGCTGCGGCTGTCCTCCATGCTTAGTAGTAAGCGCCCCTTTGACATTTCCTTTGCTTTGGACAGTTCGGACTCAGGGACTGGTTTCTTGAGCTGGGAAAGTTGCTCCAGGATAGCCTTGATGACGGTTGACAGGTTCCTGGGCTCTACGCCGGCGGAGATAGTAACCGCGCCGGAGTCGAGGAAGTGCTCGGAATGGCTGTGAATGCTGTAGGCAAGTCCCAGTTTGTCACGGATTTCAACAAACAGGCGACTGCTCATGCCCCCTCCCAGGATGACATTAAGCAGGTCAATGGTGAAGCGTTTGGGGTGGAGGAGGGGTAAGCCGGGTAATGCCAGGCACAGGCAAGCTTGCTCGGTGTCCCTTGTCTCAATGGAGAGTCGCCGGGCTGGCTGCTCCTTATAAGCCGAATATCCGGAGCGGGTTCGCTGGTTGGTCCAGTTACCTGCCGTTCGTCTGACTGCGGTTACCGCCTCCTCGTGCTGGATATCACCGACAATGGTAACTACCGTATTAGCCGGTAGATACTGACGGGCTAGATAGTCAAGCATCACCTCTCTGGTGATGGCGGCTACTGATTCCTTGCTGCCAGCTATATCACGTCCCATCGGGTGATCGGGCCATAGAAGCTCGTCAATGAGCATGTTAACCCGTTGTGACGGTGAATCCCAGCTCATGTTAATCTCTTCAATTATAACCTGGCGTTCTCCTTCTATATCCCGGGGGTCAAACCTGGAATGGAGCAGCATGTCCGTCAGCACATCTAAAGCCAGCGCGAAGTGAGGCTTGGCCACCTTGCACCAGTAGAGGGTCAGTTCCTTATCAGTGCCACCGTTAAGGGTTCCGCCTGCCCCTTCTATGGTTTCTGAGATTTCCTTGGAGCTTGCCCGCTTCTGCGTGCCTTTGAAAAGCAGGTGTTCAATAAAATGTGAGATACCGGCCTGTGTCTCAGTCTCATAGCGGGAGCCGGCTCCGATAAAGATGCAGATAGATACCGAGCGGGTATGAGGCATAGTAGAAGTTATAACGCGCAGTCCGTTATCCAGTACAGTCTTTTGATACAATATCTTACCTTCTTTAACCAGTATTAAGTCATACTTTGGGGGGAAACAGACACCAGTGAAAATGGAGTCTATGTGGGTATGATACCGTGTTTCTTGCCGGGTCTTTCCTCCACCTTGTCTATGGTCAGTTCCAGAGCCTCTATCAGTCTCGGTCTTGTTTCCGCCGGGTCGATTACGTCATCAACGTGCAGGTGTTCTGCCGCCCGGTACGGATTGGCGAATTCCTCTCTGTATTCCTTTATTTTACTCTGCAACAATTCTTCCGGGTTGTCTGCACTTTCCAGCTCTTTTCTGAATATTATAGGGGTTGCCCCCTCGGCTCCCATCACCGCCAGCTCGGTGCTGGGCCAGCTGAATACAACGTCGGCCCCGAGGTCCTTGCTGCACATTCCAAGGTATGCCCCACCGTATGCCTTTCTAATGGTGAGAGTTAGTTTTGGCACCGTTGCCTCGGAGTAGGCGTAGAGCATTTTTGCCCCGTGCCTGATTATCCCGCCCCACTCCTGGGCTGTTCCCGGCAGGTATCCGGGCACATCAACCAGGGTGATAATGGGGATATTGAAGGCGTCGCAGAACCGGATAAACCGGGATGCCTTATCGCAGGCGTCTATATCCAGGCAACCGGCTTTTGTCATCGGCTGGTTGGCTATTATGCCTACCGATTGGCCGTTTAACCTGGAGAAACAGGTAATAATATTGGTGGCAAATATGGGGAATACCTCAAAGTAGTTTTTCCGGCCGCCTTCCCTCCGGTCAAATATCCTCTCAATCAGCTTATGCATGTCATACGGTTTGCTCGGGTTGGCGGGAACGATATCAAACAGGGATGGGTCGGTGCGGTCTGGCTTGTCTCCCCCGTCGATTTTTTTTGACCTTTCCTTATTGTTTGATGGCAGGTAGCTTAGTAGTTCCTTTATGCTTTGCAGACACTCCTCCTCGCTATTGTCGGAGTGGGAGACAACCCCCGCCTTTCTCTGGGCGGCAATGGCTCCACCAAGCTCCTCCTCGCTAATATCCTCCCCGATTACAGCCTTGACCACCCTTGGTCCGGTGATAAAGGCGTGGCTTATGCCTTTGGCCATAAATATGAAATCCATCAGCGCCGGAGAATATACCGCCCCGCCGGCACATGGGCCCAGGATGGCGCATATCTGGGGGATTACACCTGATGCCAGTGTATTTCTGAAAAAGATTTGCCCGTAGCCAGCCAAGGCATCCACGCCATCCTGAATTCTGGCCCCGCCGGAGTCATTTATGCCTATGATTGGGCACCTTGTCTTTAGCGCACCGTCAATTGCGTTGCAAATCTTTCTGGCGTGTATTTCTGATAAGGTTCCCCCCATGCTGGTGAAGTCCTGAGAGAAGATGTATACCTTTCTTCCGTCAATCTTCCCGTAGCCCGTGATTACCCCGTCCGCCGGCACTTCCCCGTAGGAAGCTGCCCCTCTGCTTTTAGCGAACATTGCGGTCTCGCGGAATGTCCCTTTATCCAGCAGCAGGTCTATCCGTTCTCGTGCCGTTAGTTTGCCTTTCTTCTTCTGTGCTGCCACCCGCTCCCTTCCGCCCATCTCTTTTATTTCTCCCCGGCGTTTCTCCAGTTCGGCCAGTTGTTTTTTCTTCGCCTGGCTGTCTTCGGTCATTTAGTGCTCCATAGAGTTATATTAATACCTTTGTTTTACTTAGATATAAGGAGGCGTTCCTGCACCCATTGAGCGGGGCAGTCTATTCTTCTTTGCCCCAGTTTTGCATCATTTCCTTCAGGCGCTGGGCGAGTTTGGGGTTATTACGCAAACGATTGATGAAGATAGGGCAACCTTCCAGCAGCGAGTTCTGAGCGGCAGTTGCCATGCTGGAGAGGAGGTTTTGCATGCCAAGGTCAGCCTGTTGAGGAGTGTCTGACCCTGATGCTGAGGACTCTAGCTGTCGGCGGATATCCTCGCTGGTGAACCTCATTGGCGTTACGCAGGCTTTATACCAGGGGCACTCCTTGCACTGAACCACTTCATAGGCTTCATCTAGAACATCGCTCATCTCTATCCTCCTTTTGATAGGATAAAGCTAAATGGGGGTGGTGTCAACAAAGGGGTTTTCTTGACACCTGAAAGTGGCGAGTGTTAAACTTCCCTTGTTCCCACAACTGGTGCGTCTTTCTTGTTGGAAATAGGTTGCTATGATGAAAAAAGTTGGTATTCTCTACCACCCGATGATTAAAGCCGCTCATACCCTGGCTAAGGAGCTGGAGGAGTTTCTGGTTTCCAGGGGCGTTTCGGTCTGGTTATGTTCGGCGTGGGAAAGGGAGACGGCCAGATCTCAGGTAGATGATACCGATTTAGTTCTTAGCATCGGGGGTGATGGCACTATTCTGCGTGCCGCTCAGGCAGTGGTTCCCGGCTCGGCTCCTATTACCGGGGTAAACTTGGGTAAGCTGGGATTTATGACAGAACTCAGCGTTGATGAGGCAGCGGACAAGCTGACTGCTCTGTTGGCGGGGGAGGGTTGGATTGATGAGCGGGCGTTGCTTGAGGCAGAGGTTGCTTCAGCCGATGGAGAGCAAGAGGCGCCTGGTGTGTTTTATGCCCTGAATGATGTGGTGGTGGCGCGGGGGGTGGTAGCCCAGATGATTAATATAGAAGCCAGTATTGATGGCAAGCTATTGACTACCTATAAGGCTGATGGGGTGATTGTGGCTACCGCCACTGGCAGTACCGGTTATTCGCTGGCAGCCGGTGGGCCTATTCTCCATCCGCAGGCTAACGAATTTCTGCTGTTACCGATATTGCCGCATCTTAGCTCGGCTTACCCTCTGGTACTACCGGCTGCGGCAGTACTCCAGCTACGTATTAACACTGTCTATGGGGCAACGCTGAGCATTGACGGTCATATAAATTTACCATTATTAGATGGCGCCGTTATTACGGTAAGGCATAGCTCTAATACGACCCGGTTTTTGAGAATTCATCCAGAGACTTCTTTCTATGCCTCTCTGGAACAAAGGTTGAAAGGAAAGCGATAAATTGGTTTCAGTAGAAAAAGCCAGAATCAATGATGCACCCCGCATGCACGAGCTAATCAACCACTTTGCTGATAAGGGTGAGATGCTAGCCCGCTCGCTGAGCGAGATATACGAAAACATCAGGGATTATTTCGTGGTCAGAGAGAGCGAGCAGGTGATTGCCTGTGCGGCATTACACGTTAGCTGGTCAGACCTGGCTGAGATAAAGTCGATGGCTGTTGCCGAGAACAAGCAGAAACAGGGAATCGGTAACCAACTGGTGGAAGCCTGTCTCGGTGAGGCTAGGAAGCTCGGCATCGCCACTGTTTTTTGCCTGACCTACAAGCCCGTCTTTTTTGAGAAGCACGGCTTTTCACAGGTGGACAAGATGAATCTGCCCCAGAAGGTCTGGACCGAGTGTTACCGCTGCCCCAAGTTCCCCAATTGTGACGAGGTAGCGCTTACCCGTCACATGGAGGTTTAACTTGCCTGAGGAAAAGACGCTTTCCAGCCAGCTGGTCTATGATGGGCGGGCGGTGAGGCTGCGAGTTGATGCCGTGCAGATGGCTAGCGGCAGGAAAACCACGAGAGAGATTGTAGAGCACGCTGATTGTGTGGCTATTGTAGCCATTGATGCTGATGATAACGTGCTGCTGGTCAGGCAATTTCGCAAGTCGGTGGAAAAGGAACTGCTGGAGATACCGGCTGGCGGGATTGAATCCGGTGAAGGCCCACCGGATTGTGTCCGTCGTGAGATGCGCGAGGAAACAGGCTACCTGCCTGGAAAGATAGAGGGGCTGGGTGGTTTCTACTCCACGCCCGGTTACTGCACTGAATACCTTTACCTTTATCTGGCTACTGACCTTGTCCTCAGTCCGCTCAGCGCCGAGGATACGGAGAATATCAGTGTGGTGAGGGTGCCGGTTAGTGAGATTATCGGTCTTATTACCTCGGGTTCCATCTGTGATGCCAAGAGCATTGCCGGGTTGCTTAGCTTCTTAGAGTATCGGAAAGCACGCTAACGAAGAGAATGAAGCCCCCATGCCGCCGGACGGAGTAAGCGAAGTGGCTACCACAACACGCGGGAAATCCCGTTATTTTTACGGTTGGAATATAGTTGCCGCTTCTTTCCTGACACAGCTCTCTTACGCCGAGCACTTCTCGTCAATACTGGGCTTCTACTTCAAGCCTCTTCAAAACGAATTTGGCTGGAGTCGCACTGCTTTGGCAGCTGTCCAGACTATCGCTCGGGCGACTGAGGCACTGATGGCATCTGTAGTAGGTCCATTGATAGACCGGTACGGACCGCGAGTGCTTATGCCCATCGGAGCCATTATTGTCGGCTTGGCTATGCTGGGGGTAACCCAGATCAACGCTATATGGCAGTTCTACCTCCTACGGGGCATCGTGGCTGCCGTTGGCTTCACCTTCATGGGCGCTCTGGTGACCGGTGTAACCATCAACAATTGGTTTATCCGGAAGCGAGGCCGAGCTCTCGCCATTAGCCGCATCGGGAGCAATCTAAGCAACATAATCTTCGTACCTGTAACCGTGTTTGTAATTGCCGCCTCCGGCTGGCGCACGATGTTCGTTATCTTCGCCGTTGTCACGTGGTTGGTCGCGCTCATCCCATCAGCCGTTTTAATGCGTCGCCGTCCGGAAGACATGGGGCTGCGCCCGGATGGCATCGAATCCAGTATTGCCGAAGACAAGAGTAATAAGGGGAAACAGGAGTACCCCGTTAGCGAGGCGACCTCAGTAGGGGAACCGATATGGAACCGCCGGGAGGTTTTGAAAACTGGAAGCTTCTGGCTGCTGGCTGCCTCCTTTGGTATCAATAGTATGGCTTTTCAGGGCATCAACATCAGCTTGGCTTCCTATATTCAGGATTTGGGCTACGGCGAAACAATGCTGGCGACAGTAATGACCTTCCGGGCTATAATGGCAGCAGTATCACTCCCATTTATGGGGTTCCTTGCCGAGCGTGCCCATAGAGTTATCGTTCGTGTTGTACCCTTCGTGATACAGGGAGTAGCGGTTCTTCTCTTCCTCTCAGCCGGGCGGCCGGTCTTTCTGTGGTTTGCTGTGGGTCTATATGGCTTAGGTCTTTCCGGAGTCATGATAATCCAGGAGGTTCTCTGGGCTAACTTTTTCGGTCGCTTGAGCCTTGGCTTGGTTCGCTCGCTGGCCTTTTTGGTAGCTTTTGGCTTTGGCGCCTCCGGTCCGATTGCCATGAACGCTGTCTTTGATATTCTGGGCTCATACCAACCGGCATTCATGGTGATTGCTGGCTTATTCGTTATATCGGCCTTTCTGATGGGGACAGCGCAGCCTCCTGAGGCTCGCCGCTACGCCACGGCTGCTGAGATGACGCCCTCTGCTCATCAAAATGCCCGGGGTTAAAAGCATGGTGGTGGAGAAGACGCTTTGTGCGAGCTGTTGCTGAAGATTCAGTCAGCCCAGTCCACCTGAGAGCCTTCTACCGCCGAGAAGGTGCATATGGAGATGAGGCACTAACTGTCCCCCCTGCTCGCCGCAGTTTATCGCCACACGATACCCGCTTTCGGAGATACCTTCCTTCTTAGCCAGTTCGTTGGCGGTATTTATCATGCGTCCGATAACAGGCAACTGTGCTTCGGACAGGTTAGCGAGGGAGGGAATATGCATTCTGGGAATAATGACCAGATGCGTAGGCGCCTGAGGGTTGATGTCACGGAAGGCTATTACCTCTTCGTCCTGATAGAGAATATCACTGGGTATATTGCCAGCTACAATTTGACAGAAAATGCACTCCATTTCATTCCCTCCTTTGGTATCTGGCTTTGCCCTGCTCAAACAAGTCTTCCCCGTAGATATCGTTGGCAACAACAGCCGGGAAGTCCTCAACGGTAAGCCGCAGGATAGCCTCAGCCCCTAAATCTTCGTAGGCTATAACCTCCGCCCGTTTAATGGTTTTGGCCAGGATAGCACCGGCGCCTCCTATGGCGGCGAAGTATACGGCTTTATGCTTTTTGATAGCCTCTTTTACTGCTGGTGAGCGATTACCCTTGCCAATCATGGCTCTAATACCGGCAGCAATAAGGCGTGGAGTATAGGTGTCCATACGGCTGCTGGTGGTTGGGCCGGCTGAGCCAATAGCCTGCCCCGGCTTTGCCGGAGATGGACCCATGTAATATATTGTTTGCCCGCTGGGGTCAAAGGGCAGCTTCTCGCCTCTGTCAAGGGCTTGGATGAGCCTCTGGTGGGCGGCATCACGGGCACTGTAGATGACACCGGAAATCAGGACCTGTGTCCCTGCGGTTAATTTTTCTATTACTTTGCTATCAATTGGTGAGGTAATACGCATAATATTCATTTATAGAACTGCCTCTTTATGGCGGGCGCTATGGCACTGGAGGTTAACTGCCACCGGCAGGCTGGCGATGTGAGTCGGCATAGTCTCGGCATGCACCGCCAGAGCCGTGACTCTGCCGCCAAAGCCCAGCGGTCCGATGCCTAGGGCGTTGATACGGGTTAGAATCTCTCTCTCAAGCCCGGCAGTCTCGGGGTCGGGATTTGGTGTGGCTACCGGGCGCAGTAGCGACTTCTTGGCCAGCATCATCGCTCCCTCTGCCGTGCCACCTATGCCTAAGCCGACAATTA